>JBLHHE010000135.1:0-6236 GCA_047616465.1 Alphaproteobacteria bacterium | reverse complement strand
GCGCGGCATAAATTCGTTTGCCGAGCGTCTTACCCGGCGTGTACCAGACGCGGACCATCGACCAGTCATTGTTGGCCGAAGTATCTCGCACGAGCGTGTGTTTGTGGATCTGGCCGCGATTGAGCCAATTGGCGTGCTCCACCAAAATCTCGCGGTTGTTAAGCACGCGCGAGACGACGGCGATGTGTCCCAAGCGCAGGCGGTCGGTTTGTTTCAGCGCCAAGATCGATCCGACCGCGGGTTGGCTGTCACGCCGGTAGCGCCCTTCGGCGGATTGCCACCACGTCCAGGCGTCGCCGCGAATATCGAGATCGGTGACCCGGCGCGCATAGGGAACGCATTGCAGCGGCTGAGCGGTTGCGATGATTCGGGCCGAAGGTATTGCAGCCGCGCCAACGATGCGATGGACCTCAATGTTCCGGGCCGCTATCTCATTTGGAGGCGCATCCGCCTGGGAGCCCACACAAGCGCCAATCAGCAGCGCGGCGGCGATCAACGCCCCACGAGCGGCCGTACGATCAGAGAATTTCCTGGATATCCACACAGATTTTCCAGCCCGGCTAATGGCGACAGCACGTGCATTATAGCAGGCGATTTCTTACCCAGATGTTCAAATAACGGTGCGGCAAACCCTAAGGTTTGCACAGATCCGGCACGCGCCCGTTTAGAGGATCGGCGACAACCAGCCGAGCACCGCGCCGTACAATAAATGCGCCACCAAAGCTGTCATCCAGCCCTTTTTGTGGCCTTTAACGCCAAATATGCCGTCTTTAAGAAAAATCGGCACAAAAATTAACTGCGCGCCGACGAACAAAATGCCGCCCCAAATCAGGCCCCGTACGAAAAGATCGCCGGGTAGAAGCGGTGCGACCACCGTGGCGTAGAGCAACGCAAATACGATGCCGTTCATATGTATGACGGCAATGCCCCAGCCGTACGGCGCGGGGCCTTCGAACGAGTCGCCAAAGGTAAGTTGCGTCATGCCGCGGGGGAAATCGATCCGTGGCAGTCCGTACCGGGGCGCCCACAAAGCAAATATCAGGTGAACATATGTGGCGAGAACCCCGACGGCCGACACAAGAATGAAAAATTCTAAATTCATTTTCCCCTCCGACTTCTCGATTAATAACCGATCGAATGAATTATAGATCGTTTGATCGATGTGACGATAATGTTGGCAGTTAGTCAAACCGATTTCGAAATTTTAGGCACAGGAGTCCAAAATTGGATTTTTTGGCAGTGACGCGTTTGCCGCCGAAGTCGCGATGTGCGAATAGGACGAGCTCTTGAACACGCACTGCGGCGATTGTCGGCAGAGGGCGCTACGAAATAAAGGAAGACCGATGGAAGTCGAATGGATCAGTATCGCCGACAAGGCGCCGGAGGAAGGTACCGACGTGCTGGTGACGACTGAATATACCGGTAAGCGCTATGTGACGGTGGGCCACCGCCATGGGCCGTTCTGGCTGGGCTCGGAATCCCATGAAGTTCTGTTGGGCGATATCGTGGCTTGGAGCGAACTCCCTGAACCGTCGTCGCTCTAGCGGAGCAGACCGGTATTTCCCGAACGGACTTTCATGACTTTAGTTAAACTCTGCGAGCTCGACGATATCGGCGACTTGGAGGCCAGGGGCTTCGTTGGCCGGGTCGACGGCAAACAGCGCAACATTTTCGCCGTGCGCAAGGCCGACGCCTATTACGTCTATCTAAACCAGTGCCCCCATGCGAGTGCGCTGATCGACCATATCCAGGGAAAATTCTTCAACGGCGACGGCACGCTTCTGAGGTGCGGTATGCATGGCGCCCTATTTCAGATCGAAGATGGCGAATGTATCGACGGGCCGTGCATCGGGAAAAGCCTGACGCTGTTGCCGTCCGAAGCTAAGGAGGATGGCCTATATATCGAGGAAACCTAAGCGTGGGCGCAATCAGCGAACCGGTAAACTATACCAAGGGACCACGCGTCGGCACTTGAACACCGCATAGTCGGTACCTAGTATGCTCAGTAGCAAAAAATTTGGAAATTTTATAGGGATAATAGCCATGAAATTCGTCCTGTATTCCGATATCCACGCGCAAATGCCACAGCTCGAGGCGGTACAAGCGGCTGTTGACGCTGAAAAAGCGGACAAAGAGGTCGTCATTGGCGACCTACTGATGCTCGGCCCGTCGCCTTCGGAAGTGGTCGACAATATCCGCTCCCGTCCCAACACCGACGTGGTTGTTGGTAACCTCGATCTGTGGGTCACCGACAAACGCTGGGAAACCCACGAGCCGCGCAGCCCGCATCAGGCCTGGATGTTCGAAATGGCCAAGCAGACCCGTGAGTTGCTGTCGGAAGATCAACTCGACTGGATCTCCAATCTGCCCTTCTCGATTACCTATTCGCCGGAGCAAGGCCATGACTTCTTCATCTTTCATGGCACGCCCTACGACATTGGCGACGAAGATGCGTTGCCGCTGCGGCTGACCGACGATGAGGTCAAGGAGAAGATCAAGGGCGTGACCGCCGAGATCATGGCGCATGGCCATATCCACGGGCCCTATGTTCGCACGGTCGGTAATCAGACGATCGTCTGCGTCGCCGCGGTCGGCATGCAGTGGGATGGCGATCCTCGGCCTTCTTATGGCGTCGTCGAGTATCTGGGGAACGGAAAGTGGAATGCCGAAGTCAAACATGTCGAGTTCGACTGCGAGGAGCAGGCAACGTTCAACGAGAATAGCTGGATCGAACATGGCGACCGCATCGCCGGCATGATCCGTACTGGGTATTTCTGGAACCCCGACCATATGCCGCACTGACGCTAAGATGCCGGTCACCGTCGATGGCGCCGGCATCCCGTCATGGGAAGATCAAGTCAAGTCAATCGTCCGCCGCCGCTACACCTATCTAGCGGAGGCGGACGCGTTCCCGCCCGGCGGTGCTGACCGCGCTCGCGACGCCGGATATCCATCAGACTGGCTGGCTAGATTGCCGGCGCCTCTTGCGAGCGCTTGGTGCGGCTGTGGATTTGCGCTCGACGGCGTTGATTTGTCCAAGGTTCGCCTCGCGATCGACCTTGGTTGCGGTGCCGGCATCGACGCTTGCCTCGTGGCTCAATTACTGGAACCCGACGCCCGGTTAATCGCACTCGATCTGTCGCCGTCGATGGCGGTGCGGGCACGGCAGGCCGCCGCCGGCCTCGGCGTGTCCTCCGTGTGTCCGCTCGCCGGCGATATGGAACGGTTGCCGATCGCCGACAGCGTGGCGGACCTGGTGCTCGCCAACGCCTCTTTCAATCTAACCCTGGATAAGGGCCTGGCGTTCTCCGAAGCCGCTCGTATCCTGCGGCCCGGCGGCCTTCTCGTCGCGCGCGACCTCGTTCGTGTCGGTCCGCTGCCGATCGAGCTCGCCGAAAACCCGATGGCCTGGAATGCGTCCCTCGGCGGCGTGCTCGAAGAACCGGATTTATACGAACAGGTGTGTGCGGCGGGATTTTCCGATGTGCGTATTTCCGATCACCGGCCGTTCTCGGTTGTCGTGTCCGTGCTGGTGCAGGCCAGGCGCTAAATAAGACGCTGAACTACGCCCTCCCCGGGTCTCGCCGGCGCACGACCAGCAGCCCCGCCAGCGCTACCTCCGCGAAGGCCATGCCGGCGTAAAAGGTTGCGGCGGGGCCGTATTGGTCCCACAGGAAGCCGGCGATGAGGCTTGCCGCGAGCAGGGCGAGGCCGGTCACCATGTGGAACACGCCGAAGGCGGTGCCGCGTATGTGCGCCGGCGTCGTATCCGCCACCATGGTGGCCAACAGGCCCTGGGTCAGTCCCATGTGAAGCCCCCACAACGCCGCGCCGACGAGGACCAGCCCGATACCCGTCGCCAGGGCGAGCACGAGGTCCGCGGCTATCAGCATGAGCAAGCCGACGACAATAACAGTGCGCCGGTCCGTCCGGTCCGAGAGCACTCCGGCCGGGTAGGCCGAGAGCGTATAGGCCACGCTCATCACCACCATCACCAACGGCACCAGCGCCAGGGTGAGGCCCACATTATCGGCCCGCAGCACCAGGAAGGCTTCGCTGAAGCGGGCCACCGACAGCACCGCGCCGATCAGCACAATCCACCAATAGTCCGCGCCGACATTACGCAATTGGGAGAAGTGGATCGGCGAGCGGGCTTGGCGCGCCGGCTGTGTGGCTTCGGGTTCCTTGACGCCGAACACCAGAATGGCGACGGCGATGAACGCCGGGATGACGGCGATCCACAACACCGCCCTGATGTCGTTGGCCAGCAGCGCCATGAAGACGATCGCCAGCAGCGGGCCGGGACGGCGCCGACCGTGTCGAGGGATTGGCGCAGGCCATAACAGGCGCCGCGCAGATGGGCCGGCGCGATATCGCCGATCAGCGCGTCGCGGGGGGCGCCGCGAATACCCTTGCCGATCCGGTCGATGAAGCGGGCGGTGAAAACCAAACCCACCGTGCCGGCGAGCGGAAACAAAGGCTTGGTGACCGCGGCCAAGCCGTAACCGATCACGGTGAGGAATTTGCGCTTGCCCAGATAGTCGCTAAGGGTTCCGGAAAAAACCTTGGTGATCGATGCCGTTGCCTCGGCAATACCTTCGATCAGCCCGACCGATAGCGCGCTGGCGCCGAGCCCCGCCATCAGAAATACCGGCAACAGGCTGTGGATCAACTCCGACGAGGTGTCCATAAACAGGCTGACCAGACCTAATGCCCAGATGCTTTTGGGAATTGCCCGCAGACCTGTAGCGTCGGGTGGGGCCCCATCGGGAGTGTCCGCCGTCATCGGCGATCTTGCGGTGCGCTAACGTTCATTACGCGCCATTTCCGCAGGCCGGGGTGGTGCTGTCAATGGCAACATGCGCAATTGGGACGTCGGGTGGAATTACCATATTGCAGCGCTATTTTTCCGGGTGATTTTGGTTTTGGGAACGCCAAAATGCGAGTCACGAATTCTCGATGAGCCGTTGGCCGCATTGCTGGATGATTGCCGGTAGCCTATAAAGACCAAACAGGGAAACGTAGAAGAGACATATAAGGGGGAGAAAAATGCCCAATGTTTCAGCATCACGTGTCGCCGCGTTTGTAATAGATGGCGCTGTCACGCGCGACTGGGATGTAACCTAATCGCGCAAATACGTTTATTCATCATATCTCTTTGAATGTAGGTGAGGGGGGCCGTCGCAAGGTGGCTCCTGATAAACTTTGACAGCAATTCTCAAGTTCCTCAATTCTCTGCGAATTCTCTTCGGTTGGATCGTTGTCATCGCCAACGCCGCGGCGTCGGGATGGATTTTCGTGATGATGGCGCTGATCACATCCGACATCATCTTGCGGTTTGTCTTCAACGCGCCGATCAGCGGGGTGACCGAAATTGTCGAAATATCGATTGTCATCATCGTCTATTTGCAACTGACGCACACCTTGAAGGTGGGCCGGATGACCCGCTCGGACGCGCTGTATTCGACCATCTTGCGGCGGTTTCCGCCGGTCGGGAACATCATGGGGATCGTCTTCAGCGTCGCCGGCATCGGGCTGATGCTCGCCATTATTAAGGGCGGGTGGCCCAAATGGATCCAGGCGTATGAGGGCGGCCATTTTATCGGCAATGTCGGTGTCTTTACATTTCCCGAATGGCCCCAGCGCCTGATACTTGTGATCGGCTGTGGCATGTTGGCGATCCAATTCGCGCTGATGGCCCTCGACAATATTCGCGCGCTGTTCGGCAAACCGCCGCTCGAACATGAAGAGGCCGTCGATGTTGAAGTCGCGGTGATCGAGGAGAGCTTAAAATGACCGGTCTGGAAATCGGCGCCGCCTCCATTGTCGCGATGTTGGTGCTGATCTATATCGGCATGTATGTGCCGATCGTCCTCGCACTGATCTCGTTCGTTGGCGTCTGGATCGTCAAGGGCAACGTCAACATTGCGGTTAGCCTGTTGTGGCTCGCCTCGGCGAAGACCGTCGGCAATTTTCTGTTTGGCGTGATTCCTCTATTCGTGCTGATGGGGCTGCTCGTCAGTGCCGCCGGCATGGGCAAAGATACCTACGATATTGCTCACGCGTTTCTGTACCGCGTTCGGGGCGGATTGGGCATGGCGACGGTGGTGGCGAATGCGATTTTCGCCGCGATTACCGGTGTGTCGATCGCCTCGGCGACGGTGTTTTCGCGTATTGCGGTGCCGGAGATGCTGCGCTATGGCTATAAGGGCCGGTTCGCCGTCGGCACCGTGGCC
>JBLHHE010000134.1:0-6238 GCA_047616465.1 Alphaproteobacteria bacterium | reverse complement strand
GCCCGTTGAAGGGTATTGAGCCCCTGCCGGCGTATCAATGCGGTACCGACCAGCGCAGTTGTGATAACAATTGCGATAGTGGGCCAAAGTCCGATAAAGCCGCCGACCTGGATAAACAGGGCTATTTCAATGAGCGGCACGCCAATGAAGGCGAGGAGAAACCATAGGGCCATTCTTGTTCTTTCGAGCCGTTATGCTTATGTAGGTTGGTAACAGGGGATGACTTTTCCAGGAAATTGCCTGTTGAAATTGCTTGGTCACTAAATCAAACGTTGGTTTCGTTATAACCGAAGCCGTAATCTTTTGGATTGTAGACGAGCGCCAGACCGGTTTAGATCACAATCGTGATCTTCGGTTTTAGCTGAATCGGCGCTCGCAATTCTAGATGCAGCTCTTGTCAGGGCAATCATACAGGAAATGCCGTGTCTCTCGATTTACTTTTATTTGCAGCGATCGCGGCCTTTTTGGTGTTTCGACTGCGTAGCGTCCTGGGCCGGAAAATGGGCAATGAACGCCCGCCGGTGGATCCCAGCGCGCAGCGCAGCGGCCCCCGGCCCCAGCCGAGCGCAGACAATGCCAACGATGAGAATGTCGTCGCGCTGCCCGAGCGCCAGCCCGAGGATGCCTTCATCGAGCAGGCCGAGGGGGCGCTGGGTGAAAACTTACGGAAAATCCGCGAGGCCGACCCCTCGTTCAATTCCAAACTATTTGTTGAGGGCGGACGCGGCGCGTTCGAGATGATCGTGACCTCGTTCGCCAATGGCGACCGCGAGACATTGCGGCCGTTGCTCAGCGACGAAGTCTACGAAAACTTTGCCGGCGCCATCGTTGAGCGCGCCGATAAGGGCCAGACCATGGAAATGACCCTGGTGGGTATTCAGACGGGCGAAATCATCGAGGCCTCCATGGATGGCCCCGTCGCCTTCGTCACCACCAAGTTCGTGACCGAGCAAATCGAAGTCACCCGCGACGCCGCCGGCGATGTCATTGAGGGCGATGCGACTAAGGTATCCACGGTGACCGATATCTGGACCTTTGCGCGCAACACCCGGTCGCGCAATCCCAACTGGACCCTGGTCGCCACCGAAGCCCCCAATTGACGGCAGCGCGACGGCCTCTGATTTTCCTCGAATGTAGCCGCCTGCGCCGGCTTGTGGCCGGTCGGTTGCGGGTAGGTTTGTGGGGGGGGGCCCTGTTGTTAGCGGCATGTGAAGCGACAACGGTCTCCGCACCGGTCCCCGAACCGTTTTCGGAAATCTCTGTGTCGAAAACATCGTTTGCCCAACTGCCGGGATGGCAGGAGGGACGGCCCGAAGACGCGCTGGGCGCCTGGCGGCGCTCCTGCGAGCGTGTCTTGGCGATGGATCCGGCGGCGGCGCTGGGCGGCAAGGTCGCCGCGGGAACGGCTGGCGATTGGCGCCGCGTTTGTTCTTCGATCGGCGATCTTTCCGGCGAGCCGGGGCAAATGCGCAGCTTCGTTGAAGCTAATTTCGTGCCCTACGCCGTATCCGGCGGCACAAATCCCGAGGGGCTGTTTACCGGTTATTTCGAACCGATTGTGCGCGCGTCTGAACAAGGGGGCGGCGCCTACACGGTGCCGATCCACGGTCTGCCGTCCGATCATGTCACGGTTCATCTGAAAGATTTCGATCCCGCGCTGGCCGGCCGTGCCTTTGTCGGCAAGCTAGATGGCGGGCGCCTGCGCCCTTATCCCGAACGCGCGGCCATCGAGAATGGGACCGGCGCGCAGACGCCTGTCCTGTACTGGGCCGACGACGCGTTGGACGTATTTATCCTCCAAGTGCAGGGCTCGGGCATTGTCGAGCTGCCCGACGGCCGCCGCCAACGTATCGGCTTTGCCGGGCACAATGGCCACGACTATGTCTCGATCGGGCGTTGGCTGATCGCGCAAAACGAGCTTCGCGCCGGCGGCGCGGCCTGGCAGGACATCAGAGATTGGATGGAGCGGAACCCGCACAAGGTCCCCGATCTGCTGGCGCGCAACCGCCGCTACATCTTCTTTCGCACGATAGAGGGCGATGGGGCGCAAGGCGCCGCTGGCGTGACGTTAACGCCTGAACATTCGATTGCGGTCGACCGTGAATTTTTGCCGCTGAATGTGCCGCTTTGGTTGGACACGGCGCATCCCGGCCCGGGAAACAATAGATTTCAGCGCCTGGTGTTGGCCCAGGATGTCGGCAATGCCATTCGCGGGCCCGTGCGCGGCGATATTTTCTGGGGCGTTGGGCCGGCGGCGCTCGCCCTGGCCGGTCGCATGAAAAGCCCCGGCGCCTATTATCTGCTTCTACCGATCGGCATAACGCCCGTGTCGTAGAAACCGGGTTCCAACGGCGGGGTGAATTTGTGCTAAACAAGCGCCCAGAGCAGACTCTAGGTATCGGCGAGATCATCGAAATGGAAAATCCGCGCGTCGCATTATTCGTCACCTGTTTGGTCGATTTATTTCGGCCGAGCGTGGGATTCGCCACGGTGAAACTTCTGGAAGACGCCGGCTGCACCGTCGAGGTGCCGCGCCAACAAACCTGCTGCGGCCAGCCGGCCTATAATTCGGGCGATAAAGCCGACACTAAGGCGATTGCCCGCCAAGTGATTGAGACCTTCGAGGGATACGACTACACCGTTGCGCCGTCGGGCTCGTGCGCCGGCATGATCAGCCAGCACTATCCGGCACTGTTCGCCGATGACCCCGAATGGTCCGACCGGGCCCAAAAGCTTGCCGAACGCACCTACGAACTTGTCTCGTTCTTAACCGATGTGCGGGGCGTCGATACGATGGCGAGCAAGTTCGACGGCGCGGTGACCTATCACGATAGCTGTTCGGGTCTGCGCGAGCTTAAAATCCACGACCAGCCGCGCCACCTGCTGAGCTCGGTCGAGGGCCTGCATCTGCGTGAACTGCCGGACGCCAATGTTTGTTGCGGATTCGGCGGCACGTTTTGCGTTAAATACGCCGACATCTCCGACCGCATGGTCGAAACCAAGATACAACAGGTCATCGAGACCGGCGCCGACACATTGCTGGCCGGCGATCTGGGGTGTCTGATGAATATGGCGGGCAAGCTCCAGCGCCAGGGGGCGGGGATACAAGTGCGTCACGTGGCAGAGGTGCTGGCCGGTATGACCGACAAGCCGGCAATTGGCGAACCGAGCAAGGATTAGGCACCCCATGACCGGAGCGCTCCCCAGGGAATTTAAACAAAACACGGTCCGCCAACTGGCCGACGTGGATCTGCGCGCGGCGCTGACCAAAAGCAAAGGTCACTTCACGGGCGGCCGGCAGACCGCTATGGACAGGCTGCCGGAATTCGACGCCTTGCGCGACAAGGCGCGCGACATCAAGGATCACGTCCTGGAAAATCTCGATTTTTACCTCGAGACATACGAGGCGAATGTCATCGCCAGCGGCGGCAAAGTGCACTGGGCGCAAACCACCAAAGATGCCCAAGACATCGTGCTGGAGATCTGCCGTTCGGTCGGGGCGACGTCGGTCAATAAAGGCAAATCGATGATCGGCGAGGAGTGCGATATCAACGAAGCGCTCGAGGCGGACGGGATTCGCGCCGTCGAGACCGATTTGGGCGAATACATTATCCAGATCCGCAACGAACGGCCGAGCCACATCATCGCGCCGGCGGTCCATCTCACCAAGGCCCAGGTGGAGCAGAGTTTCCGCGAGACCCATACCCATCTCGACCCGGACCGGATCCTCGAAGAGCCGCCGACCCTGCTCGAAGAGGCGCGCACGGTGTTGCGCAAGAAATATTTCGAGGCGGAGGTCGGTATCACCGGCGCCAATTTCCTGGTCGCCGAAACCGGCTCTTCGATCATCGTCACCAACGAAGGCAATGGCGATCTGTCGCAACTGATACCGAAGGTGCATATCGTCCTGGCCAGCATCGAGAAGGTGGTGCCGACCCTGGAGGATGCGTCGACCTTTTTGCGGGTGTTGGCCCGCTCGGCGACCGGTCAGGAATTTAGCGTGTACACGACCGTCTCGACCGGCCCGCGCCGCGCCGAAGACCCGGACGGCCCCGAGCAATACCATGTCATCCTGCTCGACAATGGGCGCACCGGCATGCTGGGTACGGAGTTCCAGGAGATGCTGCGCTGCATTCGCTGCGGCGCGTGCATGAACCATTGTCCGGTTTATCAATCGGTCGGTGGCCACGCCTATGGTTGGGTCTATCCCGGCCCCATGGGGGCGGTGTTGTCGCCCAGCCTGCTCGGCGTTGACGAAGCCGGACATCTGCCCAATGCCTCGACATTCTGCGGACGCTGCGAGGAAGTGTGTCCGGTGCGTATCCCGCTGCCGAAATTGATGCGCCACTGGCGCGAGCGCGAATTCGAGCGTCATCTCACGCCGCGCGCGATGCGCACGGGCATCCGCGTTTGGGCCTTCTTTGCCCAGCGCCCCGCGCTCTATCAAATGGCGACCGGCTTGCAGATGCGCATGATGGCCCGCATGGGCCGCCGCAAGGGCCGCTTTTCCAGCGTTCCCCTGGCCAAAGGCTGGACCAAATACCGCGACCTGCCGGCGCCCGAAGGCAAAACCTTTCAGCAGCAATGGGCGGAGCGTTCGCGATGACTTCGGGGCGCGACGAAATTCTCGACGGTATCCGACGGTCCCAAGGCCGCAGCGGGCCGATCGACAGCACCCGCGCGGCGGAATTGCGCGCGCGGATGGCCAACCCGACGCGCAACCTGTTGCCGGCGCGCGCCGATTTGCCGCCTGCCGAGCTGATCGATCTGTTCCAGACGATGGCCGAGGGCGTGTTTGCCACCGTCGACCGGGTTGCCGATATCAGCGCCGTACCCAACGCGCTCACCGACTATCTCAAGCGCGAGAATTTGCCGGCGCAAGTGGTCATGGCACCCGATGCGTCGCTCGATAGCGCGCCGTGGGACACCCAGCCGCTGCTCGAAATCCGCCGCGGCGTGCCTGTAGAAAGCGACATGGTCAGCGTCACGTCAGCCCCCGCCGCGGTCGCCGAGACCGGGACATTGGCGATGTTTTCCGGCCCCGATCACCCCTCGACCCTGAATTTTCTGCCTGAAACCCATGTTGTCGTGCTGCCGGCGAACCGGGTCACCAAGAATTATGAGGATGTGTGGGACATCATCCGCGAGCGGGTCGCCGACGATAAAAGCGGCCTCAACGGACTGATGCCGCGCACGGTGAACTTCATTACCGGGCCGTCGCGCTCGGGCGACATCGAGCAAACCTTACTACTGGGCGCCCATGGCCCCCGCCGCCTGCATATTATCCTGGTGGACACCGACGACACGGCATGACCGGGCCCATACGAGGAAAATCGCCACGCGGACAGGCGCGCTCAAAAGCCCCGGCGAAGGCGGTCGGCGGCGAACCGGAAGAGGTTTTGTTTCAGCGCATCATGGCCGGGGTGCGGCCCCTGAAGAAAAAGCGCTCGGTGAAATTGAAGAAGGCCCCGGCCAGCCCCAGCGCCGGAGCGGCAAAACCGGTCGCCCGCCCAAAGGCTCCTCCCAGCCCTGCCGCGCTCCCGGTGCCGCCGCGGCCGCGCGCCGCCGAACCGGCGCCGCTGAGCGCCGATGGTTTCGCGGGGGTGGACCGGCGTACCGTCGAGCGGATGCGGCGCGGTAAACTGCCGATCGATGCGCGCCTCGATCTCCATGGCAGTTATCAGGATGCCGCCCAAGCCGACCTCAACGCCTTCATATCCAGCTGCGCGGCGACTGGATGCCGCACCGTCCTGGTGATTACCGGCAAGGGCTCGGTTCGCGAAGGGGGCGGGGTGCTGCGCCGGCGCCTGCCCGACTGGCTCAATCAACCGGCCTGCCGGCCCCACGTTCTGGCCTTTGCCGCCGCGCGCCCTGAACATGGCGGCGGCGGCGCCTTTTACGTGCTTCTGCGCCGCCAGCGCGGGGGCCGGTCATGACGCCGTTTGGTGAAAAGGTACGCAAGTTGCGCGCCGCGCGTGGCGTGTCGTTGAAGCAGATGGCGAGCGATCTGCAATTGTCGCCGGCCTATCTGTCTTCGCTCGAGCATGGCCGCCGCGGCCGCCCCTCGGAAGCCCTGGTGGTTCAGGTGTGCGAGTATTTCAATCTGATCTGGGATGATTTCGAAGAGGTGAAACGGCTGGCGGAGCTATCCCATCCCCGCGCCGTCGTCGATACCCGCGGCCTAGCGCCCGTGCATACCGAACTCGCCAATGAACTAGCGGCGCGCATCGGTACCCTG
>JBLHHE010000133.1:0-6250 GCA_047616465.1 Alphaproteobacteria bacterium | reverse complement strand
CGTTGCCGCAAGCGCCCGATTCATGGCCGAGCAGGCCACCGATCTGGCGGCTCTTCGCGAAGCCCTGGCGGCGTTCGACGGGTGTTCCCTGAAAACCACGGCGACAAATCTGGTGTTCGGCGCGGGCCAGGCACAGGCCGATATTATGCTGATCGGCGAAGCGCCGGGGCGCGACGAAGACCGCCAAGGCGTGCCGTTTGTCGGCGCCAGTGGCCAGTTGCTCGACGTCATGCTCGGTTACATCGGCCTAAGCCGCGACGAAAACGTGTACATAACCAATATTCTGCCTTGGCGGCCGCCGGGAAACCGCCAGCCAACCGATGCCGAGATCGCCGCCTGCCTGCCCTTCCTGGCCCGGCACATCGCGCTGGTAGCGCCCCGAATTTTGATTTTCCTGGGCGGCACCTCGGCAAAAACCCTATTGGGCCGCAAGGAAGGCATCACGCGGCTGCGGGGCCACTGGTACGAATACGCCTCGCCCGAGTTGGAAAACGCCGGAATTGCGGCGATACCAGCCATGGCGACCCTGCATCCCGCTTACCTCTTGCGCCAACCAGCCCAAAAGCGCGCCGCCTGGAAGGACCTCTTGAGCGTGCGTCAACGTCTCGATACGTTAACCAGATAAGAACGCCACAGGGTCTATCTTACTCTCCCATCTCACCCGCCGAATTTGGGCGCCATCTCTGGCGCCAAGGAAAACGCCGAATGCGCCTGATTGTTGTTAACGCCCTGCTTGTGCCGCTCTTCATCGCCGGCACCGCGTTGGCGCAGGTTCCGATGCCGCGGCCCGTCGAGACGGCGCTGGCAGGCCCGGCGAGCGTTCAAATCTCCGGCTTAGGCAATGTCGAGGCTGTCCTGTCAGTCTCAGATGTCGATCTCTATCGGACAATCTTCGCGCTGCAGGAAGACGGCCGCTGGAGCGACGTCGATGCCCTGACCCGACGTCTGCAAGATCGCCGCCTCATGGGTTACGTCCTGGCGCAGCGATACCTGCACCCGACGAAATACCGTTCCAAATTTAGCGAACTTCGCAAATGGATGGCGAAATACGCCGACCACCCGCAAGCGCGCCGAATTCACGCTCTCGCCAAGAGGCGCCAGCCCAAGGGCGCCAAGGCTGTGCGGGCGCCGATCGTCAATCGCCTGGCTTCGCTGGCGACCGAAGCCCAAAAGGCGTCAGAGTCGCGGCCAGGTTTTTCCCGCGCCAACACACAGCAGGGCCGCCGCCTGCAATCGAATATCCGGTCGCGAATTGGCAAAGGCTGGCCAACGGGAGCGATCGAATTATTGGACCAGCCAAGCACCAGAACTTTGCTGACAACGACGCAAATCGGCCAAGCCTTGCGCGATGTCTCCCGCGCCTACTATCGCGCCGGCAAGGATGCGGAGGCGCTCGCTACCGCCGATCAGTCGATCAAAACCGCCCCCAACAAAGTGCCGTTAGCATATTGGTGGGGGGGTCTGGCAGCCTGGCGCGCTGGCGACGTGGACACCGCGGACCGCCACTTTACGGCGCTCGCCAACATCGACGACACCTCCGAGTGGATGAAATCGGCCGCCGCCTTTTGGTCAGC
The DNA here is from genome assembly GCA_047616465.1 of Alphaproteobacteria bacterium. Taxonomy (GTDB): domain Bacteria; phylum Pseudomonadota; class Alphaproteobacteria; order UBA6615; family UBA6615; genus JABDJY01. Next base: position 4,676 of record JBLHHE010000133.1, on the reverse strand, counting down.
GCGGGCCTCGCTCATCAACCGCCGGCCGGCCGACGTCACACCGATGCTCGAACGAGGCGCGCAATTCCCGCTCACCTTCTACGGTCTGCTGTCGAAGCGCGCGCTTGGAGAGCCGCTGCAAATCGATTGGCGCCAACCGCCCCTTAGCGAGGCCGCCTTCCAGGAAATTGCCGATACAAATTATGGCGGGCGCGCCGTCGCCCTGTTGCAGCTCGGACTGGCGCGTAAAGCCGAATTCGAACTATCCGGGCTGGCGGCCCGCCAGCGGGTGCTGCGGCCGGACATCCTCGCCTTGGCGAGCCGGGAAAACCTTCCCGCGCTGACCCTCAAGCTTGCCGCGACCACAGACGATTCGACGCGCAATGCCGCGCTGTACCCGCTGCCCGACTGGGATTTGGACGATGCCTTCACCATCGACCGAGCCTTGATCTACGCGTTCGTGCGTCAGGAATCGGCGTTCAACGAACGGGCGCAAAGCCGGGCCGGCGCGCGCGGACTGATGCAATTGATGCCACGAACCGCCAGCTTCGTCGCCGGCCAACGCAGCCTGCGCGGAGGCAAGAAAGACAAACTATTTAATCCTAATCTCAATATCTCCCTGGGGCAGCGCTATATCGGCCACCTTCTGTCCGATAGATCTATCCCCGACGATTTGTTCCGTCTCACCACCGCCTATAATGCGGGGCCCGGCAATCTGCGTAACTGGGAACACAAAATAAACTATCACGACGACCCCTTATTGTTCATCGAAAGCTTGCCCTCGCGCGAAACGCGCCTTTTCATTGAGCGCGTTTTGACTAACTTATGGTTATATCGCGACCGGCTCGGCCAACCGACACCGTCGCTCGACGACGTCGTCGCCGGATCATGGCCGGGCTATCGCAAACTCGATGGCAAAGTGGGCAGGCAAACCGCCGATGAGCAATACTAACGACAAGATCGCATTTCAGCCGCTTAACATCGCCGTACTGACGGTTTCCGACACGCGCACCGCTGCCGACGATACTTCGGGCGACGTGCTGGCATCACGGCTGACCGAAGGCGGGCACCACCTCGCCGGGCGCGCCATCGTGCGCGACGATATCGCCGTGATCGCCGGACAGTTTCAAAAGTGGATCGACGATGCGGGCATCGATGTTGTCATCTCGACCGGCGGCACCGGGGTCACCGGCCGCGACGTGACACCCGAGGCACTGGCGCAGGTGGCGGAAAAACATATTCCGGGCTTCGGCGAAATGTTCCGCTGGCTGAGCTACCAGAAAATCGGCACATCGACCGTGCAATCGCGCGCCGACGCCGCGGTCGCCGGCGGCACCTATATATTCGTGCTTCCGGGATCGCCGGGTGCCTGCAAAGACGGTTGGGACGACATCCTGGCCGACCAGCTCGACATTCGCCACCGTCCATGCAATTTCGCCGAACTGCTGCCGCGCCTGACAGAAACCGACGCCGCCAAGGCATGATCCGGTCCGCACGCAGTATTTGTCCGTGAACCCTCCGCTATCAGCCGAGCAGCTCGCCGCATTGTTGCCAACGGGGCTCGCAACCCCCGGTCCCGCGCTGTCGATCCTCACGACCAAGGGCATTTCCCACGATCATTGGCGTATCGGCGAGAGCGGCCTGGTGTTGCGCATTCCGCGAATGAGCCAGTGGGGCATGGCGCCGGAGGCGCAGCTAATTTACGAGGCTACCGCGTTCCAGCGCTCGGCGGCGAGCGGTCATTGCCCCATACTGCGCGATACCGTCCCGGTTTGCGACACCCTGCCGCGCGGCGCCCTGATCGTCGACTTGATCGAGGGCCGCCCGCCACGACTGCCCGACGATCTGGCCGCCATCGCCGACGCGTTCACCGCGATCCACCAATTGCCGCTGCCCGCGCCCGCCGCGCAACCGCCGCTGCAATCCCATACCGATCCGGTCGCTGCCACGTTGCGGGTCATCGAAGAACAAGCCGCGCATCTTCCCGACGCGCAACTATCCAACGCGGCGCGGGCGGCGATCGCACAAGAGTTAGCGTGGGCCCGGGAATTCGCGAGTGCGGGCGAGCCGGCGGTCGCACTTTGCCTGGTCGGCACCGACACCCATCCGGGAAATTTCCTCATCGACCGCGACGGAAAAGCCTGGTTCGTCGATTTGGAAAAAGCCTTGTACGGCGTCCCCCAGATCGATTTGGCCCACGCCACGCTGGCGGTCGCAACCGGGTGGGATCCCGACTGCGCCGCCCGTCTGACCACCGACCAAGTTGGCGCGTTTTACCGCCGCTATCTGACCCGCATCGGCCCCGCGCGCGCCCGCGAACTCGTCCCCTGGCTGCTACCCCTGCGCCGTCTCACCTGGCTGCGCACCATGACCTGGTTTGCCCGATGGCAGGCCGCCTGGCAGGGCGGCGACCATCCGGCCTCGCGCGATGCCGCGATGGCCGAACATATCGCCACCCATATCGCCGCCTCCTTCGAGGTCGACGCCATCGCCCAAGCCCGTGCCGACTGGCTGGAGGCGGATCTGTTGCGGGCGCTGAGCTAACGACATAAATGCCCAGATCCTCATCCTGAGCTTGTCGAAAGATGCGGGGCTTACTGCTTTAATCCCGCAACAGCGTTTAGTTCGGGTATATGTTCTTGTTATGTCCTTTGTTCCTGTTATTCTTTTTCTTATGGGATCGAGGACATCAGCCAGCCACACCCACACAAGCGAACCGGGATTCGCCGGCGGCGGCAAGCTGCCTTTCGATGTGTTGCCACCGCGCAAGCGCAAGGGCCGTGGCGCCATCTCCAACCAGGAGGGCCGGTTCGAGCGCCTGCATAGCGAGCGCGTCGACGATGGCTGGATTGGCGCCAATGATGGCGCCGACGATCCTCCCCGCCTCGATACCCAGGTCTACAACGACACCAGCCGCACAATCATCGCCCGCAACCAATCGCCCGATATTGGGTTCGACCGTTCGATCAATCCCTATCGCGGCTGCGAGCATGGCTGCATCTATTGTTTTGCCCGGCCCACCCATGCCTGGCTCGGCCTATCGCCGGGCCTCGATTTCGAGACCAAGCTGTTCGCCAAGCCGGACGCGGCGGATATTCTGCGGCGCGAGTTGGCGTCGCCGCGCTACCGGCCGCGCACCATAGCCATGGGCACCAATACCGACCCGTACCAACCGATTGAGCGGCGGCTGCAAATAACCCGGCAGATATTGGAGGTGCTGGCCGAGCACAACCATCCGGTCTCGATCGTCACCAAAAGTCATCTGGTATGCCGCGACATAGATATTCTGGCGCCGATGGCGGCCAAGGGTCTGGCCAGCGTTTCCGTGTCGGTGACGACGCTGGATGCAAAACTCGCCCGCGCCATGGAACCGCGCGCCGCGCCGCCGGAACGGCGTCTGGCCACCCTCACCGAGCTGGCCCGCGCCGATATTCCCGCCGGCGTCATGGTGGCGCCCGTGATACCGGCGCTGACCGATCACGAGCTTGAGGCAATCCTTATCCGGGCCCGCCAGGCGGGCGCGAGCCGGGCAGGCTATATCGTGCTGCGATTGCCGCTCGAGTTGAAATCACTGTTTCAGGAGTGGCTGGCGGAACATGTCCCCGACCGGGAAAAGCGGGTTCTCAGCCGGCTTCGGGAATTTCGCGGCGGTGAGCTCTACCGCAGCGAATTCGGTTCGCGCATGCGGGGTAACGGCCGCCATGCCGAACTGCTGGCAACCCGGTTCCAGCTAGCCTGTCGCCAGAACGGTCTCAATATCGACACGAACAGCGTCGATTCCCGACGCCACGACAACGACCAATTTCAGGTTCCCGTGCAACCGCAACCCGAAACCGCACAACTGCAATTATTTTCGCTCTAATGCGTTCTGATTAAGGTGCGGTTATAGGGACGTGTGGTAGCGTAGGCGCGTCATGCTCGCCCACGAACAGTTGATCCCGCTGGCAGTCGTCATCCTGGTCGCACTGTCATGCGGCGTGATCTTCACACGCATACGCCAACCGGCGGTGATCGGGTACATCCTCGCCGGGGTGGTTTTGGGCCCCGCCGGGTTCGGCCTCGTCAGCAACGAGGAAAACATCGCGCTCTTAGCCGATCTGGGCGTGTTGTTGCTGCTGTTCGTCATCGGTATGGAGTTGAGCCTGCGCGCCTTCCGCCGAATCTGGCGGATTGCCCTGGCAACCGTGGCGCTGCAAACCGCCGGGGCGCTGATCGTGGTTTGGTTTATCGGCCAGGTGATGGGCTGGCCAATGGCTGCGGTGCTGTTGCTGGCGTTCGTCCTAGCACTGTCGAGTACCGCCGTCGCCGTCAAAATTCTCGAAGACATCGGCGAATTACGAACCCGCACGGGCCGCATCGCGGTCGGCATTCTGATTGCCCAGGATCTGGCGATCGTGCCGATGATCTTGTTGCTCGACATCGCGGCCCTGGGTGAATTTAGCTTTTTAGCGGCGGCGCGCATCGTCTTGTCGATGGCGCTGTTGCTGGTGCTGATCCTGTTTCTCAGCCGCCGCCGCCGCGTCAAGCTGCCTTTGCCCGCCATCATGGCCAGCCATGCCGATTTGACACCATTACTCGGCCTCGTCTGCTGCTTCGGCGCGGCGACAATATCGGGTCTGCTTGGCCTGTCGCCCGCTTACGGCGCCTTCCTCGCAGGACTGACCATCGGTAACAGCAACTTGCGTGTTGGCATGCTC
>JBLHHE010000132.1:0-6273 GCA_047616465.1 Alphaproteobacteria bacterium | reverse complement strand
CCGCATGATCGTGGCGAATACGCCGATGCCGATCAGAAGCAGCAACTCCGTCGCGTTGTTTTGGCCGATATAGACTCCAGACATGGCGAAAAACAGGATGAACGGGATTAGATAGTTGCGTGGCACAGCGAGCAATTTGGCGATATAGGGGATCAGCGGCAGGTTGAGGACCAGCAGGATCAAATTGCCGATATACATGGAGATGATCACCGACCAGAATATTTCCGGCCGATCGATCATCAACCTCGGTCCCGGATCGACATTCAGTGCAATCAGCGCGCCCAACAATATCGCCGTAGTTCCAGACCCCGGGATGCCTAATGTTAGCAGCGGCACGAACGATCCCGTGCAGGCTGCGTTATTCGCGGCCTCTGGGGCGGCCAGTCCTTTGATCGAACCTCGGCCAAATTCCTTTTGCTCTTCGGCGCTGGCAATATTGCGCTCGACCGCGTAGCCCAGAAACGAGGCGATGGTGGCACCCGCTCCAGGTAATACGCCGATGAAGAACCCTTGCAAGGACTGGCGGCCGATGACCGGTGCGATTATCCGCGCCTCCTTGGCGGTAATGCGAAGGTCTTTGATTTTCTGGGCATCGCTGCCCGGTTCGCCGCCGCGCTTGCGGTCAATGACCAGGAACAGCGCCTCGGGCAACGCGAACAGCGCCATAGCCAGGGTCACGAAGCCGAGCCCGCTTTGCAAGTCGAGGATGCCGAGCGTAAACCGCGGCGCGTTGAACAGCGACGACTCGCCGACGGTCGACAGCATGACGCCAAATATTGTCATCATCAGCGCTTTGGCGACCTGGCCGGTGCCGGCGAAGGCCGCGATCGCGGTTAACCCCACCACCATCAGCGCGAAATATTCAGCCGACCAGAACAGGATCGCGACCGAAGATAAAGCGGGTGCAAAGCCGAGCAGCAATATGGCCCCGATGGTGCCGCCGGCAAACGAAGAGATCGCGGCAATCGTTAAGGCCTTTCCCGCTTTACCCTGACGTGCCATGGGATAACCGTCGAACGATGTCGCCACGGTTCCCGCGACACCGGGAGCGTTAATCAGGATCGACGATGTCGATCCGCCGAAAATGGCGCCGTAATAAACCCCAGCGAGCAAAATCAGCGCCGCCGAGGGATCGCCGATCTTGATCGCGACGGGGATCATGATCGCGATAATAGAGATCGGGCCGAGGCCGGGCAGCATGCCGATAAAGGTGCCGATTAGCACGCCGGCCATCACCATCAGCAAATTCTGGAAAGATAGGGCGGCACCGAGGCCGAGCATGAGACCGTCCAACAAAAGAGCGGCTCCTATGAGACCAAAAAGGTCGGCCAGGGTCGCAGGAATACGCCCAGCACTTCTTGAACCAAAAACCAAACAACAAGCGCAGCCGCAAGCGATACCGGCACCAGAATAACGTAACGCCGCTCACCTAATACCGTGGCGCTGACGATGAGAAACACGCTTGTCGAAATCACGAAGCCGATGGGGAAGATCGCTAGCGCGTAGACGATCATGGCGGCAAGCAAACCGAATGCGCGGCCAAACTCATATTCGCGGAACCGACGCAAATCGACGGTGCCCAGAACGTCGCCGTCGGTTTCCTCGGTCTCTTGGGGGTTGGGCGCGAACAGCAGGACGAAAGACAATACGATGCCAAGTGCGGCGAGGCCGATAGGTAACGTATTGGGCAGGAACACCATGTTGCGCTCGAACGGTAATAGCCGGTAGGTCACCGCGCCGTAGCCGTACAAAAACGAGAATAAAAGGAAGAAGACTGCGACCCATCGATCGAGCTTCATGTCGGTCCCCAATTCACCTAAAACGTAAAGGGGAGGCGCCGCAAATGGGGCGCCTCCCCAAGACTAAAGCCTGTCTATAGGAAGCCGAGTTCCTTCATCAGACCGCCAATCTGCTCTTCCTGTTGAACCAGGAAATCCAGGAACTTGTCGTCAGGATTGAAAATATCGACCCAGCCGTTGCGGTCGCGTACCGCTGCCCATTCGGGTGTGTCGTACATTTTGGTCAGAGCCGCGACATAGGCCTTCTGCCTGTCTTCCGACAGACCCGGGGCGGCGAAGAAGCCGCGCCAGTTGACGAATTCGGCGTCGACACCCTGTTCCTTCAGCGTCGGTGCGTCTGGAAACGCGGCATTACGCTCGGCGCCGGTCATCGCAAGAATGCGGAATTCACCAGCGCGCGCCAGGTCGACGGCTTCGGAAAATCCGGTCGAGCCAACTTCAACTTCGCCAGACAATAGCGCGGCGTTCAGTTTGCCGCCGGTGTCGAAAGGGATGTATTTGACGGTGGTGGGGTCTGCGCCGGCCGACTTGAACGCCATCGCCGCGACCAGATGATCCATGCCGCCGGGGACCGATCCGCCGCCAACCGAGACGCTTTTCGGATCCGCCTTGTAGGCCGCCACGACATCGCCAAAGCTTTTGAATTTGCTGTCGTTGCGAACCACCAACGCCGCATAGTCGCCGATGGTGCCGGCGACCAGGGTGAGGTCACGGAAATTTTGCGGAAAGACCTTGGTCAGCGAACGGATGACGATCGGTGTTGAGTTGACCATCAACGTACCTTCGTTCGACTTGGCATTCTCGATCAGCCAGCCGATGGCCTTGCCGCCGCCGCCGCCGGACATGTTCTCGTAAGTTGCCGTGCCGACAATGCCAGCCTTGGTCAATGCCTCGCCGGTGCCGCGCGCGGTGCCGTCCCAGCCGCCGCCGGCGCCGCCGGGAATGAGAAAATGAATCGAATCGATTTCGGCCGCAGCCACAGGGGCACTGAATGCCGCCAGCGATAAGGCCGCCGTGCCGGCAATCGCGACGCGGCGTGTCATGGTTGAAAATGTCATTATGGTTCTCCTCCGAACTTTTGATGAGCCGCGCAGATAATGTGTGCGATTAACGATCTACCGACGCAATTGGCAGCGTTCGCAAGCGGCTATTGTCGGAAATGTGACAGTTATGGAATTACGGCACAAGTTCGACGAATGGACTACGCGAAGGCGAGCTCGAGCCGGGCGCCTTAGCGGTGGCGGGGTGTTATTCCGCCGCGTTGTCCGTGCGTTGGCGCAGTGTTTGGGTGCCGATGGTGCGACCTCCCGCTATGAGTGGGCCACATTGGGATGGTAATCGCCCACCAGTCACTGGTTTATTAGATTTTACCGAAGGGCCGGAATTGGCTAAAAGCAGCCGTCAGCGTCCCCCACCAATCACGACCGGAATACATCCAACAACGGACATCAAATTACCGATGACTGCTTTTCCGGCGATCACGTCCGGTGTTGGGTGCAAAGCTGCCGTGGTTTGTGATAGGCGTTTACGACCGCTTTTGACCCCTTCCGACGTGGCGAGGGTTCATAGACACCACTCATTCCGCGCCATAGACTTGCCCCCTCAGGGGGAGAAGCCAGTTAATGGCCGAAGAACGGGTCCAGCGAAGACTTGCAGCGATAATGGCCGCCGACGTGGTCGGTTATTCCCGATTGATGGAAGCCGACGAGGACCTGACGCGCGCTCGTCTGAGGTCCCTGTATGCAGAATTGATTGACCCACTGATCGCCGCTGATGGAGGTCGTATCGTCAAAACGATGGGCGATGGCATTCTGGTTGAGTTTCCCAGCGTCGTGGACGCAGTACGCAATGCAATCTCCATCCAGGCTGTTATGCGACGGCGCAACGCGGACATCGCCGCAGAAATGCGAATTGTGTTTCGGGTTGGCGTCAACGTTGGCGATGTGATCATCGAAGGCGATGACATCCACGGTGACGGCGTAAATATTGCTGCCCGCATGGAAGGGTTGTGCGAACCGGGCGAGGTCTATGTCTCGGGTGTCGTCTATGAGCAAGCTGTGGGAAAGCTGGAAGCATCGTTCGAGGATTTGGGTGAGCAGACGGTAAAAAACATCGCCAAGCCGGTACGGGTCTACCGCGTTCGTGATGAGGCCAAGACAGACGCAAGGCTGGTATCGCAAACGACAGATATGTCACCGGGACTTCCCGATAAGCCGTCCGTCGCCGTGCTGCCATTCAACAACATGTCCGGTGATCCCGAGCAGGAATATTTCTCCGACGGCATGGCCGAGGATTTGATTACCGATATTTCCAAGATTTCCGGCCTTTCCGTCACGTCTCGCAATTCGTCATTCGTATTCAAAGGTCAAACCGTCGATGTGGTGGAGGTTGCCAAGAAACTGCGAGTGAAACACATCGTTGAAGGCAGTGTCCGCAAGATGGGCGACCGTCTACGGATCAACGCCCAGTTAATCGATGGCACCGATGGCCGCCATATCTGGGCCGAGCGCTATGACGGCAACATGGCGGAAATTTTCGAGTTCCAAGACGACATCCGCGAGCAAATCGTCTCGGCGCTGCGGGTGAGCCTGACGCCAGCCGATAAGGCGATTGCCAAACGCAAACCGACAGAAAGCGTGGAGGCCTATGATCTCTTTCTAAAGGGACGAGCGATCTACTCCCGTTACTCGCACGAACAGATTCTTGAGGCGATAAAGTGTCTTGAAGCAGCGATAGAGATCGACCCGAACTTCTCCGACGCCTACAGCTATCTGTCCTTCTGCCATTTTTTGGGATGGGCTCAAGTGTTTCCGGGTTTCGAAGACAATTTGGAAAGAGCCCACGAATTGGCTGAGAGAAGCGTCTCGCTCGATAGCACATCCGCCTACGCACTTGCACATTTGGGTTGGGTTCAAACCTTTTTACACCGTTACGATCCAGCAGCAGCGAACTGCGAAAAGGCTATCGCTTTAGCAGCTAATAATGCCGAGGTTTATGCGGACTGTGGTCACGTTTTAAATTACTTGGGAGACCCAAAAAGAGCACTTGAGATGATAAATAGGGCGTTCGATCTAGAAATGTTTGCTCCCGCAATGTGGGAATATTACGCGGGCGTTTCCCATTTATTGCTACGTCAATATGACGAGGCGCTTGCCAAACTTAACCAGTCGGTCGAGCGGGCCCCGTTGATACATGGTTATGCATATTTGGCCTGCGCGTATGTCGAATTAGATCGGCTCGACGACGCTCGCGGCGCGATAAAAAAGTTATTGGAAATTGAGCCTCGATTCACCCTTGAAAAGGCCGCGAAACGCTATGTTTACCGGATTGATGAAGACCGCAATCGTATCTTCGACAATCTGCGCAAAGCGGGGCTGCCGGAGGGATAGGTTTCCGAATTATTACGCCTAGTTCGAGCGTTATACCGGCAGCTGTCGATGTCTGTTATTGGCTGAGGGTGTTGAAGAACTCGGCATTTTCCAAAATCGAGTAATATTTGGTCACACCAAGCGTCTATTTCGACATATTGATTCAATAAGACGCTGTAAATTGAATCAATATTTCAATTTCTTTGGACCCTGGGAGTTCTTCAACACCCTCGGCTAAAAGCAGCCGTCAGCGGGCACCCTAGATCACCACCCCATAACGGACATCGCGGACCTTAAACAAATTCTAGACCACCGACGGTTTTTCGCTTGTAACAGACAGCGCCTCGGACAATGCCTCTAATGCGACCGTGAAGCCCTTCAAAGGCAGATAGCCAAAACAACGCGCACAATTTCTCCTGATGAGCGATGGTATGGATCACAGTCTGCTGGGATATGGTTCGTGCTTTTGACGCATATGCATATGCCGGCGGCGCAACATTAAAAAGGGCGGCTCCGGCCTCGATGCCATGTCGAATTCGGTAAAGGCGATACTGTTGGTGGTTGGCGCGTCCGCGGCCGCCGCAACGATGCACAACCTCATCCGTTACATGACGGTCGAAGAGGGCCTCCATCCCTTCGAAGTTGCCTTTTTTCGCAGCTTTCTCGGGCTGATCATTTTCGTTCCGGTCATTGCGCGCCATGGTTTCGGCCTGCTGCGCACCGATAAACTGCCCTGGCATGTCGGCCGGGCGCTGGTGAACGCCGCTGCGATGCTATGCATAATCTCCGCGCTGGCGCTGATTCCGGTTGGCGACGTCGTGGCCATCAGCCTGATCGGACCGGTTTTTGTCGCCCTACTGGCGATATTTTTCCTCGGCGAGAGAGTCGGACCACGCCGCTGGTTCGGTATATTCCTGGCGGTGGCGGGAGCCTTTGTCGTCGTCCGGCCCGGCTTCGTTGATATTAATCTCGGCACCGTGCTGGTTCTCATGTCGATGCTGCTGGTCTCGAATTCGAAGATCATGGCCAAAATGCTGTCGAAACATGATTCGCCGACCACTATCGTTGCCTACGTAACTTTGCTGATGACCCCTGTCACCCTGGTC
>JBLHHE010000131.1:0-6277 GCA_047616465.1 Alphaproteobacteria bacterium | reverse complement strand
GGCTGTTGCCAGGGAATGCGAACGACAAACCAAATCCATTTAACGAAAACCGGCAGGGGGTACCCACACAATGTCCGATATCCAAAACGTCATGGATATGATCAAGGAGCACGACGTTCAATTTGTCGATCTCCGTTTCACCGATCCGCGCGGCAAGTGGCAACACACAGCGCAGCATGTATCGACGGTCAATGACGACTTCTTCACCGACGGCATTATGTTCGACGGATCGTCGATCGCCGGCTGGAAAGCGATTAACGAGTCAGACATGACCCTGATGCCCGATCCCGCATCGGCAGTCATGGATCCGTTTACCGCACAGCCGCAATTGATCCTGGTTTGTGACGTGCTTGAACCGACGACCGGCGAGCCCTATGGCCGCGACCCGCGCAGCACGGCGAAAAAGGCCGAAGCCTATATGCGATCGACGGGAGCGGGCGATACAGCCTATTTCGGCCCCGAAGCCGAATTCTTCGTGTTTGACGATGTGCGCTTCGACGTATCGACGAACCAGACTTTCTATCAGATAGACAGCGAAGAAGGTCCGTATAATTCCGGCACCGAATTCCCCGAAGGTAACTTAGGCCACCGGCCGGGCGTAAAGGGCGGATATTTTCCGGTGCCGCCGGTCGATTCCATGACCGATATGCGCGCCGAGATGGTGACCCAGATGCTCGCCATGGGCTTGGCGATGGAAAAGCACCACCACGAAGTGGCGCCGAGCCAGCACGAATTGGGCCAGAAGTTCAACACCCTGGTGACCACAGCCGACCAAACGCAGATTTATAAATATTGCGTGCAAATGGTGGCGCACCAATACGGCAAGACGGCGACGTTCATGCCGAAGCCGGTGCTCGACGACAATGGCTCGGGCATGCATGTCCATCAGTCGATCTGGAAGGACGGCAAGCCGTTATTTGCCGGTTCGGGATATGCCGATTTGTCGGAAACGGCGCTGTATTACATCGGTGGCATCATCAAGCATGCCCGCGCGATCAACGCCTTCACCAACCCGACCACTAACAGCTACAAGCGGTTGGTGCCGGGCTTCGAGGCGCCGGTCTTGCTGGCTTACTCTGCCCGCAACCGCTCTGCGTCGTGCCGTATTCCGTTTGCGGCCAGTCCCAACGGCAAACGCGTTGAAGTTCGTTTCCCCGACGCCATGGCAAATACTTATCTGGCATTTTCTGCCATGTTGATGGCCGGCCTCGACGGCATCGAGAACAAGATCCATCCGGGCGATCCGATGGATAAAGATCTCTACGATTTACCGCCTGAGGAACTCGCAGGCGTGCCGACGGTCTGTTCGTCCCTGCGTCAGGCGCTCGAATCGTTGGATGCGGACAGAGATTTCCTCAAGAAGGGCGACGTCTTCACCGACGGGCAGATCGATGCGTATATCGCGCTCAAGGAAGAGGAAACCTTGGCGTTCGAACAGGCGCCCCATCCGATCGAATTCCAGATGTACTATTCGTCCTAGGCGGCGTCTTACACCACATTGCAAAAGGCCCCGCTGGGAAACTGGCGGGGCCTTTTTTGTAAAATACGCGTTAAGCCCCTCTCCCTGCGGGAGAGGGGTTGGGGTGAGGGGAAATAGTCCACCGCAACCCCTGTCGCCTCACTCTAGCCCGTTAGATTGTTGAAACCCTTTTGTCCCCTCACCCGGCTCGCTAACGCTCGCCACCCTCTCCCGGTGGGAGAGGGAAATTTTCTGGTTCCCGCTTGTAAAGTTCAAGACCATTTAGTCTTTGGTTTTTCCTCAGCGACGCCGTCGATATAGACCGCATCGACCTTCTCGTTGAAGAAACACAGATAGTCTTTGATCCGGGCGCTCTCGTGTACGGGGTCGGTGTAGTACCAAACGATATCCTCGTGGACGCTGTCCCCCACCTTTACCGAATGATAGCTGGCGGTGCCTTTGTAGGGGCACTGGGTATGGGTTTCCGACGCCAATAACGCGGCGCCGACATCTTCCCGGGGAATGTAATAGCGCGTCGGCAGGTTGGTTTCGAACAGGAAGCGCGCGCGGGTGGTTTCAGCGACGGTCTGGCCGCCCAGTTCGACGCGCACCGGCCGCGAGCTATCGAGGATATCGACCCGCACCCGGGGGCTACGGGCGTGGACGAACACTTCCTCGTCTTCCTCGTACCAGTGATCGACCCGGTTCCAGTACAGCGCCACATAGTCCTTCATTCCGGCGACTTCGTCGAACGGGTGCTCATAGGTCCACACGGCGTTTTCCGCCGTTTTGCCATCGATCACCACGGAGAAATAATTGGCGTCGCCTTTGAATGGGCAATGGGTGGAATGATCGGTCGCCACCAGACGCTCTAGGGCCACGTCGGCGCGGGGAAAATAATAAGCCGGCACGTGGCGGGATTCATAAAGGATAAGCGCGTTTGTCGTATCGACGATATCCTCGCCGGCAAAGCTCACCCGCACCCGCTTGGGACTGGGCTCGAATTCGACGATATGCTCGGGATGGTCGCGATATCCCGGCCCCGGACCTGCGGTCTCCTGGCTCATGATTGTCCTCCTATTGGTCGCGCCTCGCCTGTTTTCATGTCGATCTCCATCTCTCCGCCGCCATAGCCGTGCACCTTGTCATGGGCGCGTACCCGTACTTTCTCGAGGCCATTGGGAATGCGCACGCTACCCAGGCTGCGGGTAAAAGGCTGTTCGTTGTCATGGGGGTGCGCCAGCACCCGGGTATCGATCACCTCGCCGTCGGGCGTGACCACTTCCCATTTGTCGGCGTAATGGTCCCAGCCGGCATCGGCGTGGCTCACCGTGACGTTGAAACGGTAGGTCGCGCCATTCTGTTTCAGGCTAACACCGACAACATCGGCCTCACCTGCGTTGGCGATACCGGCAATTATCATCGCACTGCCAATGATCGCGGTATAGATCAGGCGTTTCATGCTTCCTCCATGTCCTTAGGGACTTTGCGGGGTCGTCCGTCGGCCCCTATTGCCACATAAGTGAACACCCCTTCGGTCACTTTTTCGCGCACGAAACTCTGTACCCGGATGGCCCAGGCCTCGATGCGGTAGGTCATCGACGTGGTTCCGATCTTAGTCAGGTCGGCGTAACAGGAAACCACATCGCCGACTTTTACGGCTTTGCGGAAGGTCATCGACTCGACGGCGATGGTCACCGTACGCCCGCGCGAATAATTGCGCCCGGCAATGCCGCCGGCGATATCCATTTGCGACAGTAACCAGCCGCCGAAAATATCGCCGTTGGCGTTAGTGTCGGCCGGCATGGCCACGGTTTGAATGAAAAGCTCGCCGTGGGGTTCCAGAATTTGACCGTCTTCCGTGGATTTTGCCATTACCTTCACCGTCCGTCTGAACACCTAAATTACATACTAACCATATCGCGGCATGCTACCGGCACCATGCCCTTGGCGAATCTCTTGCCGACGCGCAAATAAGATAGCGTATCGCGCCGTCCGCGCTACGCAGCATCAGTTAAGCCATAACAGGGATTGGTCAAAGTGGCGAAGGCAGCCAAACAGAAATCAGCGGATTTGTTCGACGACGCGCTTGACGCGGCGCCGAAGAAGACCCGCGGCTACACGGCCAAGGATATTGAGGTCCTCGAGGGCCTGGAGCCGGTGCGCATGCGCCCTGGCATGTATATTGGCGGGACCGACGAGCGCGCGCTGCACCATCTCGCCGCCGAGGTGATCGACAATGCCATGGACGAGGCGGTGGCCGGTCATGCCGACCGCATCGAGGTTGCGCTGGCCGACGATGGATCGCTGACCGTAACGGATAACGGACGCGGTATTCCGGTCGATCCGCATCCGAAATTTAAGGATAAATCGGCACTCGAGGTTATCCTGACGACGCTGCATTCGGGCGGTAAGTTCAGCGATAGCGTCTACCAGACCTCCGGCGGCCTGCATGGTGTCGGCGTCAGCGTCGTCAACGCCCTGTCGGAAAGCCTGCATGTCGAAGTGGCGCGAGACCGCCAAGTGTGGGCGCAGGACTACGCGCGCGGCAAGCCGATAACCAAGCTTAAAAAACTGAAAGCGTCGCAAAACCGCCGTGGCACGTTGGTGACGTTTCAACCCGACCCGGAGATATTCGGCGAAACGGCACGTTTTGAACCGCGGCGGCTCTACGAGATGGCGCGTTCGAAAGCCTATCTGTTTCGCGGTGTGGAGATACGCTGGTCCTGCACGGATAAACTGGCCGCTAGCGGCAATATCCCGTCGCAGGACGTCATGCACTTTCCGGGCGGTATTCTCGATTATCTGCGTACCACCATGGGCGACCGGGCCCTTGTGGGGGCGGCGATCTTTAGCGGGCGCACAGACCTCAACGGCACCAAAGGGCAGGTGGAATGGGCCATTTGCTGGCCGACGGACGGCGAAGGTTTCGTCAATTCCTACTGTAATACGGTGCCGACGCCCGAAGGCGGCAGCCATGTTGCCGGCATTCGGGCAGCGCTGACCAAAGCCCTCAAAGGCTATGGCGAACTCACCAACAACAAGCGTGCAGCCCGGGTTACCGCCGACGATATATTCGATGGCGTTGCCATCATGTTATCGCTGTTTATTAGCGAGCCGCTGTTCCAAGGCCAGACCAAGGAGCGGCTGTCGATGCCCGAGGCGGCCCGCGTTGTCGAAGCCCAGGTGAAGGATCATTTCGATCTCTACCTTTCGGCCGATACCGGCACCGCCGACGCCTTGCTCGATTGGGCCATCGAACGCGCCGAGGAACGGCGCCGCCGTAAAGAGGACCGCGATCTTGTCCGCAAATCGGCGACCCGCAAGGTGCGCCTGCCGGGCAAGCTGGCCGATTGTTCACGCAAAACCGCCGAAGGAACCGAGCTGTTCATCGTCGAGGGCGACAGCGCCGGCGGCTCGGCGAAGCAGGCGCGCAATCGCGAGACCCAGGCGATTCTGCCGTTGCGCGGTAAAATCTTGAACGTCGCCAGCGCGACCGCCGACAAATTAGCGGGCAACCAGGAACTGCGCGATCTGATCCAGGCGCTCGGCTGCGGTTCGGGCAAGACTTTCGATCTGGCGAAACTGCGCTATGAACGCATCGTCATCATGACCGACGCCGATGTGGATGGCGCCCATATCGCCTCATTGCTGATGACGTTTTTCTATCGCGAAATGCCGAAACTGGTCACCGACGGCCACTTGTTCTTGGCCGTGCCGCCGCTCTACCGCCTGTCGCGCGGTGGAGATATCCGCTACGCCCTCGACGATAAAGAACGCGAGCGGCTGATGGGGGATGAATTTTCCGGCGCCGGAAAAGTGGAGATCAGCCGTTTTAAGGGGCTGGGCGAAATGCCACCGGCGCAGCTCAAGGAAACCACGATGAACCCGGCCAAACGGGTGCTCATCCAGGTTATGTTGCCCCGGGCGACGGCGGAAGATAAGGACGACGCTAAGGAAGCCAAGGCGACCGCTCAATTGGTCGAGCAGCTAATGGGCCGCAAGCCGGAAAAGCGGTTCGACTATATCCAAAAGAACGCCCGCTTCGTCGATGACGTGGACGTTTAAATAGGCTCACGCCCTCACCGTCCTACATCTGTAATCCGGTCACATTTTCGTGCCCCGATGTCAGCAGATGAAATAATTTCGCCGTACATCTGTTTATCAGCGGTAGACGTAATTATATCTAGCGCAACTGATTAGATGGATATCGATCATGAAAACGCGATTTTCACACCTCAAACTGGCTTCAGTGACGGCCGCCGCCGCGGTAACCCTTGCGGCCTGCGCCGGCGGCGTGACGGTATCGCGCGAGAATGTTGACCAAGGCTATGAGCCGGATGAGCTCTATATCGTCGGCACCGGCGAAAACGAGATCAAGACATTTATCGTCGGCGATCCTTTCGGGGTGCCAAAGGAGGCTTTCCAGGCTGCGGTTATAGCCAGCCTCGAGGGGCGCAACTTCGGGCCCCGCCTAAATCTATCGATCGACCCCAAAATTGTGGACGTTCGCAAACGCCACGTGGTGCTGGCGTTCAATCCCACCAACATTAGCCAAGTCGATGATTTGTGTGCCGGTTCCATGGATACCGCTAAGGCCAGCGATACCGGCGACAGCCTGACGGTCACCGCCGTCTATTGCTCCACCGATCACTATTTGACCCAGGCGACCGCCCGTTCGAACGGCGTGACGGGAACCGATACGGAACAATTCCGCAAGCTGATGACCCAGTTGGCAATAGCGCTGTTCCCCGATGAAAATCCGCACCGGCAACTCGATGGTCCTGACCCTCTGCCGCCGCTCATCCCGTAGCCGGT
>JBLHHE010000130.1:0-6286 GCA_047616465.1 Alphaproteobacteria bacterium | reverse complement strand
GCCGCCGCGTCGTTTTACGGCACCTGGCTGGTCAGCGACGCCGAGGAAAGCCCGCACCTGACCTTCGACAAGGTGAAGGGCGAGATATACATATCCTGCGCCGAGCATGACGATCTGGCGCCGCCGGACATGGTCGAGGCGTTGCAGGGGTTTTTTACGAAATCCGGCGTTTCCGGCGAGCTTGAAATTCACCCCGGCGTCCATCACGGCTTCGCCTTCCCGCTACGCTGGTGCTACGACCAGCCCGCCGCCGAACGCCATTGGGAGCGCCTGTTCGCGCTCTACCGGCGCATGTCCGAGGGCGCTTAATCCATGGCTTTCACGCCGCTAAACTTCACCGAAGAACAGCGCATTTTCCGCGATCAGATGCACCGCTTCGCCGACCGTGAAATCGCCCCGATCGCCGACGAGATCGACCATAACGACCGCTTCCCGGAAGAAATTATCCCAAAGTTCGGCGAGCTGGGCCTGCTGCAGTGGAGCGTACCCACCGCCTATGGCGGGCCCGAAGGGTCGCTGACCATGCTGTGCATCGCCCGCGAAGCAATCGCCCGCCACTCGCTGTCGCTTTCGGTGATGGTAGGTGAGAACGGCAATGGCTTGGCCCTGCCCCTGATATTCGCCGGCAGCGACGCGCAAAAGGATAAATATTTTCCCCTGCTGGCCGAAGGCAAGACGCTGGTGGCGTTCGCCCTGTCGGAGCCGGAAGCCGGCTCAGACGCGGCATCGCTCACCACCCGCGCGGTACGCGACGGCGACGATTGGCTGATCAACGGTAACAAGACCTACGTGACCTGCGGCCCGGTGGCCGACTATGTGCTGGTCTTTGCGCGCACCAACGACGCACCCCGCGCCAAGGGTGTCTCGGCCTTCATCGTCGATACCACCCTGCCCGGCGTCGTCCGGGGGGCCAAGAACAAGAAGATGGGCTATAACGGCGCTACCCCGAACTGCGATTTCTTCTTCGATGACGTGCGCGTGCCCGCCGATGCCATGGTCGGCGGCGATGGTGAAGGCTTTGCCGTCGCCATGAAGTGCATGGAATTCAACCGGCCTGCCATGGCGGCGTCGGCCATCGGCATCGCCCAGGGCGCGCTCGAAGCCTCGGTCGCCTTCGCCAAGGAACGCCGCCAATTCGGCCGCGCCATCGCCGAGTTCCAGGGCATACAATTCATGATGGCCGACATGGCGATGCAGATCGAAGCGACCCGGGCTCTGCTCTACGAAGTCGCCGCGCGTTATGACGCCGGAGAAATGGACGGCTATGGCGCGCTGGCGGCGACGGTGAAATGCATGGCCAGCGATGTGGCCATGAAGGTAACCACCGATGCGGTGCAAATATTGGGCGGCGCCGGCTACATGAAAGAACATTCGGTCGAGCGCATGATGCGCGACGCCAAGGTGACCCAGATCTTCGAAGGCACCAACCAGATCCAGCGTATGTTGGTCGCCCGGGACCTGCTTAAATGAGCGAGCCCAAGAACGAACCAGGCCCCCTCGCCGGCATTCGCGTCCTCGATTTCACCACCATGATGGCGGGGCCCTATTGCACCCGCCAGCTTGCCGATCTGGGCGCCGAGGTCATCAAGATCGAACCGCCGGGCGGCGAGCAGAACCGCCACGCGACGCCGGTGCGCGCCGGCGAAAATGGCGCCGACAGCGCCACCTACAGCCATTTGAATGTGGGCAAGCACTCCATCGCCCTCGATTTGAAATCGCCCGACGGTACCAAACTGGCCCTCGACCTGGCTCGACACTGCGACGTGGTGGTGGAGAATGCCCGACCGGGTGTCATGACCCGGCTGGGGCTCGATTGCGCGGCGATCCGCGCGGTCCGGTCCGACGTTATTTATTGTTCCATATCCGGCTTCGGCCAAACCGGCCCGGCGGCGCAGAACGCCGCTTATGCGCCGGTGGTGCAGGCCGCTTCCGGTTACGAGTTGGTCAATATGGCGCAGCAGCCGGAACTGACCCGGCCGGGCCATGTCGGCGTCTTCTTCGCCGATGTGATGGCTGGGGTGCAGGCGTTCGGCGCCATCAGCGCCGCGCTATTCGCGCGCGAGCGCACAGGCCAGGGCCGCTATATCGACGTCTCGCTGCTGGAGAGCATGATCTGGCTGATGGTCTATGAAATTCAGCTCGCCCAGGCCCCCGCCGACACGCCGCGCGGTCTCTACCGGCCGGTGCGCGCCGCCGATGGCTTCGTGATGGTGGCACCGGGCAATCAGCCGACCTTCGAGGCCATGGCCGCCGCCATGGGCCACCCCGAATGGATTAGCGATGCGCGGTTCCGCACCCATGGCGACCGCGCGCGCCACTACGCCGAGATGATGGCGCTCGCCGAAGCCTGGACCAGCCAACGCAGCGCGGCCGATTGCGAAGAAATTCTATTGGCCGGCAAGGTGCCGTGCGCGCGCTACCGCGAGGTTGCGGAAATCTTCGACGACCCCCAACTCACCCATCGCGGCGCCTTCACCCGGGCGCGCGACGGCGCCGGCGATTTCCAGGTGCCCAACGTGCCGTTTACCTTCGACCGGGGCGCCACCGCCGCGCGCGACTGGGTCGCCCCCCTGGGCGCCTCGGCGCGCGATGTGCTCGGCGATCTGCTCGATGTGGACGAGGACACCCTGCGCGACCTCGTCGAGCGCAAGGTGTTGTCGGGCGGCGTTTTTTAAAGTTTACCGCCCCGCCGCGGCCTCTGCGGCGCGCTTGCTGTAGACCGGATCGGAGGGATCGGGCTTCATCAGATAGTTGCCGGCCTTGAGCGCTAGGACGTCGTTGGTGCCATCGGAATGCAGGAAACTCTGGGCGTCGCGGATTAGCTTTTCCAGCGGGTTTTTACGCATATAGCCCGCCGCCGCCCACAGCTCCAACGCCTGCTGACAGACATTCACCGCCACCTCCGACGCAAATACCTTGCACAGGCTGGCATGCATGGGGTCTTGGTCGGGCCGCCCCGCCGACCAGGCCGATTGCCAGATATAAGCCCGGGCCGCGGCGATCTCCATCGCCATGCGCGCCAACCTCGTGCGCTGAATTTGATGATTGATGATCGGCCCACCGGCCTGTTCGCGCTCGAACGCGTACTGCACCGACAGATCGTAGGCGCGCTGGGCAACGCCCAACACCGTGGCGCCAGCCTGGATGTTAGAGCCGTAGCCGAGCAAAAACTCGGTGCCGATCTGGGCGGCGTTGCCGACCTCTCCGACCCGGTCCTCGTCGGGCACTTCGACATTGGTGAACTGCAACGTACCGTTCTGCACGCAGCGTTGGCCGAGCTTGTCCCAAACTTCCGTGACCTCGAAACCGGGCGAGTCCGCCGGCACCAGAAACGAGGTCAGGCTGGTGCGCAACGGGCCATCGGGATCGTTGCGGGTACGCACCATATAGAATTTGGCGAGGCCACCATTGGAGATGTAGCGCTTGGTCCCGTTGAGAACCCAGGTGTCGCCCTTTCGCACGGCGCTCATCTGCATGCCCTTGCCGGGCTCCTGATAGGGCAGAATATTCTCGCTGCCGGCGGTCGGCTCGGTCGAGCAAATGCCCATGAGACAGGTTTCGTCCTCGACGATACGCGGCAGCCAGCGTTTACGTTGTGATTCGTTGGCGACGCGGCAGACCGCGGTCAGAATTTTCCAGGTTTGATCGAAGGCGACCGCCATGCCGAGATCGCCATAGGCGAGCTGTTCGCCGATCATCGCGGCGGTCAGCACATCGGCGCCCTCGCCACCGAATTCCTGTGGCACGGTCAAGGTACGCAACCCGCGCCGCGAACCTTCGCGCACCACATCCCAGTCGAAGGCCTCCGCCGGATCGACGACGCGGTCGGCCTTTTCGGCCGACGGGATCATCACCTCGATGGCGAAATTCTTGGCAATCGCGCGCAGCTCTTCCTGGCGCGGCGTTAATTCAAAATCGATCATTATTTCCCCCGGGTTTGTTATTTCGCCTGAATTAACCACAAACCGGGCGAAAATACTCCCTTCGGCAACCTATAAATGACTGGCAACGATCGCCGGCCAACCTCACATATCCGTACGATGCTGAATTATCTGCAACGGCTAGGGCGGAAACTCCGGGCGCGCTGGAAGCTAACCGTGGGGCTTCTCGCCGGCGGCGTGGTCGTCGCTATATTGGCGCTCGGGCAGGTAATCGGCGTTCTGGCCATCGAGCGGCACCAGGGGTTTTTCGCGCCGGTCTGGGCCGCGGACAGCCAGCATGTCTATGTGATCGAGCGCCGGACGCTGGGCGCCGTATGGGGCCTTGGTTGGGAATCATTCACCCCGCCGGCCAATTCCTACGTGATCTCCGACCGGCTTACCCTGGAGCGGCTGAATATCGCCAGCGGAAAACTCGAACGTCTCGAACGTTTCGACGGCAGTCCGGTGACCGGTCGTGTCACCCAGCATTATCGCGGCCGCATTTTCAACTTCATGTCGGCGCGTATCATGCCGGATGGCGACGGCGTCGAATTTTTCGCACGCATGGACATCCCCCGGGTGCCGCTCTCCGAGAACTGGGGCTTGGCCGGCACCTGGCAGCCCGATCAGCCGTCGAACGCACAATGGTCTGAGAAATGGGTCGGCAATGCCGCACCGCCGGACCAGGTTCTGCAGAACGGTGTGGAAGTGTTGACGGTGCACGGCCGAGAGGGCTTTCCCGCCGCTGTGCTGGCCGTCGAAGCCGACGGGACTTACCGAGTGCTGCTGAAGAATAGCGACTTCGCCGGGCTCTATCCTGACGGCGTGCCGCCGCGCCATCTCGCCGAGCGCGCCGGCCGGAAGCGCATCGAACGTTCGCGCGAACTGGCGCGCGTAAAAACCGAACTGAAGACCAAATATAAGGCGCAGGGTCTCAATGATAACGCGGCAGGGTTACGCGCCTATGACGATATGGAAGAGCTGGGCTATTTCCCAAAGAGCCCACGCCTGGTGGCGACGGTGCTGGACAGCCCGCCCGCCGATGTAAGCGTCTTCGAGATACCGCAGGAATATTTCCGCGTCGGGCTGTTCCAGGATATCGCCGCCGCTATCGCCGCGCCCAACCAGGAGGTCAAAACCTCGACCGGCACCTACCTGAAATATTACGACGACGAGGTGGGCCTGCGCCTGAAAGCCTGGCGCAAAGCGGGCAACGACCGGTTCGCCGTGCGTACGGCGGGACAGCTCTATCTGCTGCAAGTGCGCCGCTTCGACCGGCAGTAACACTACGCACCCCCCGCTTCCCCTCTTTGGGGGAGAGTCGTAATCTTCGCGCAACGGACTAAAAATAAAAGGGGGAGACAATGGCGCGTCGGGTTAAAAAATCCTGGGATACCGGCCTCATCGATATCGGCGACGATTGCTACGCCTATATCCAGTCGGGTGGCCTTAACGTCTCTAATGCCGGGTTGGTTGTCGGACCGGACTCGTGCCTGGTCATCGACACGCTCTATGTGAAGCCAATGACGCAGGCGTTCAGGCGCTCGATCCGCAAGGTCACCAAAAATCCCGTCGGCAATATTGTGTGCACCCATCACCACGCCGATCACACGTTGGGGCTTGCCTGGTTTCCGCGCGACATCCCGATCATCGCTCACCGCTATATGCGCGAGCGCATGATCGAGTCCGGTTTCGACCTGTCCCACTTCCGCCGGGTCAATCCGGAATATAAGGAGCATCTCCAGGATGTGGAGCAGTACTTCCCGACCCATACCTATGAGGGCTCGATGGCGCTGTATCTCGGCGACCGCCGGGTCGAACTGCACAATCTCGGCCACACCCATTCCAAGGGCGACACCATGGTCTATCTGCCGAAGGAAAAAATCCTCTATTCCGGCGATTTCTGCTTCAACTTTGTTACCCCGGCGACCTTCGACGCCCATATCGGCAACTGGATCAAGAAGGCGCGGCTTGTCCTAAAGACGTTCCCCCTAAAGATCGTCGTGCCGGGCCACGGTCCGGTCAGCGACCGCCGGGTGATCGAGGACATGGTCGACTATCTGAGCCTGGTTCAGCGCGGCGCCAAGAAGCATTTCAAGGCGGGTACGCCGGCCAAACGCGCGGCGCAGGAAATAAAGCTCGGTGTTTACGGCGAATGGATGAAGCCCGACCGGGTCGAGCAGGCGGTGATGAAGCTCTACAACGAGTTCCGCGGCAAGGGTGATAAGGGTATTTCTCTCGACGACGCCAAGGGCGGTTAAGAAACCCTCACCCAAACACCCCCTCCACCCACGCCGCCTGGGCGAACAGGCTTGCGTCTTCGCCGTGGAAGCCGACCAGTTGTAGGCCGAGCGGCATATCGTGGG
>JBLHHE010000129.1:0-6314 GCA_047616465.1 Alphaproteobacteria bacterium | reverse complement strand
GTGTAGACCGCGTCCTGGTCCCACGGCCACAGGCTGCGCAGGTCGATCACTTCGGCGTCGATACCGTCGGCGGCCAACATCTCGGCGGCCTCCGTGGCGACCAGCGCCGATTTCGACCAGGAGACGATAGTCAGGTCGCTGCCCTCGCGCGCGATCCGCGCCTTGCCGATCGGTACGATTTCGTCGGCATCGTCGGACACTTCGCCCACGGACGCCATCAGCTCCTTATGTTCCATGTAGACCACCGGGTCGTCGCAGCGGATCGCCGCCTTGAGTAACCCCTTGGCGTCGGCCGGGGTCGCCGGTGCCAAGACGACGAGGCCTGGCGTGTGCACGTACCAAGCCTCCGTCGATTGCGAATGCTGCGCGGCGCCACCTTTGCGCGCGCCGATCATCTGGCGCACAACCAGGGGTACGCGCGCCTGGCCGCCGAACATGTAGCGGATCTTGGCCGCCTGGTTGACCAGCTCGTCGACCGCGCACATGGCGAAGTCCGCCATCCGTAGATCGGCGACCGGCCGTGTGCCGGCGACCGCCGCGCCGACGGCGGCGCCCATGATGGTGTTTTCCGAGATCGGCGTGTTGACGATGCGCTTGGGCCCAAATTCGTCGATCAGTTGGTAGTACTGGCTGCCGCTGGTGGCGCCATGGGCGGTGCTGAGGTCTTCGCCGAGCGCCCACACCAGCGGGTCGCGGCGCATCTCTTCGGCCAGTCCGATGCGAACGGCGTCGCCTAGGTTCATTTCGGTCATTGCGGTGCTCCCATGTCCTGTACGTCGGTGAAGGCGAGCTTGCTGTCGGGGAAGGGCGCGGCGTGCGCGGCCTCGACGGCGGCGGCGATCTGCTGCTCGACCGCCGACTTTGCATCGTCGAGCTCATCCTGGCCGACGCCGTTTTCCAGCAGCCAGGTGGCGCAACGTCCGATGGGTTCGCCCTTCCAGTGCTCCTCGGTCTCGCCTTCGGGACGGTAGAGCAGCTTATCGCGCGAGATATGGCCCTTGATGCGGTAGGTGCGGGCGTGGAGAAAGTGCGGGCCGCCGCCGTTGCGCACGCGCGATACCAGATCTGCGGCCAGTTCGTCGACGGCCAGCACATCGTTGCCGTCGAGGTCGAAGGCCGGCATACCGAAGGCTTCGGCCCGCGCCACAGGACCGGGACCGGCGGTGACCGTGCGGGTGACCGTCGATGAAGCGTAGGTATTGTTCTCGCAGACGAACAGGACTGGCAGTTCGTAGATCATTGCCCAGTTGAGCGCTTCGTAGAACGGCCCGCGGTTGGTGGTGCCGTCGCCGACAAACACGGTGACGATGGCGTCGACACCGCGCAGCACCAAGGCCTGCGCCGCGCCGACCCCCATGGTCGTGCCGTCGGCGAGAATGCCGTTGGCGCCGAGCATGCCGACCGAGAAGTCGGCGATATGCATCGAGCCGCCCTTGGCGCCGCTGGTGCCGCCGACGCGGCCGAAAAGCTCCTTCATCATCGCTTCCGGATTGGCGCCCTTGGCGATGGCGTGACCGTGGCCGCGATGGTTCGACAGAATGTAGTCGGTGTCGCGCAGATTGGCGCAGACACCGGTGCCGATGGCTTCCTCGCCGATATATTGGTGGATCGAGCCGTTGACGAAACCATCGTCGAAGGCGACTTCGGCGGCCTCCTCGAAGGCGCGGATCAGCGACATCGTCTTGTAGAGTTCGAACACGCGCGCCGGTTTATTGGTAATCGTTTCGGTAGCCATGGTTTCCCCGTTGTTGTTCTTGTTGTTTCCCCTTAGGCGATGCGGTCGCCCTTTTTGATCGGCGCCGAGCGGTTATCGACCCCGGGCAGCATCTGACCGGCGTCGCGGGTGACAACCACGTCGATCACGGTCGGGCGCGACTGTTCGCCGAGTGCTTCGCGGAAGGCGTCGGCCAACTTGTCCGGGTCGGTAACGCGAATACCCTTGCAGCCCAGTGCTTCGGCGATCGTGGCATAGTTCAGATCGGACAGGTCGGACGATTGATAGCGGCCGCCGAACATGGCGTGCTGCAAGGCCTTGATATAGCCCGACGCGGCATTGTTCACGACGATCACGGTCAGCGGCACTTTCAGGCGCGCCGCGGTTTCCAGATCGCCCAAGGTCATGTTGAGGCCGCCATCGCCGGTCAGCGAGAACACCGAACGGTCGGGCGCGGCCAATTGGGCGCCGATCCCGCCGGCGACGCCGTAGCCGATCGAGGCCATGCCCCGGTCGACGATAAAACCCCGGCCGGCCCGCTTGGTGTCGTAGAGCAGTCCCGTCCAATGGGCGGCAAACCCGCCATCGGCGACCAAAATGGCGTCGGCGGGTAGCACATTATTGAGCTCATGGCACATGCGGGCCATGTTCACCGGTTCCTCCTTCGAGGTCAGGCGGGCGTCCACATCGGTACGCCATTTGGCCTTGCCGGCGGCGAGTTCGGCGATGTAGCCGGTGCGTTTGTCGCGCGCCGACGCGGCGCTGTCCGCCAGGGCCTCGCGCAAATCGTTCAAGCTCTCGCGGGCATCGCCCCACAGGGCCAGGTCGGTGTGCGCCCAGCGGCCGATTTCCTCGGGCAGAATGTCGAGATGGATGATCGGGATGCCGGGGCGGGGGATGGTGTAGCGCTTGGTGGCGATCTCGCCCAGCTTGCAACCGACCACCAGGATGCAATCGCTACTGTCGAGAACCTCGTTGGCGGTGCGGTCGTAGCGCCCGAACAGGCCCAACGATAATTCCTCGGTGCAGGCGATGCTGCCCTTGCCAGATAGGGTGTGGGCGACCGGGATCGATTGCGCTTCGGCCAAGGCTGTCAGGGCATCCTGGGCGCCGGAGATATGGACGCCGCCACCGGCGAGAATAATCGGCCGTTCGGCGGCCGCCAGCATCGCCGCGGCGCGTTGAATGTCGGCGACAGCGGGACGGGTGCGTACCGCCGGTACTGTGGTTGTCGCCTCATGGACGTATAAATCGTCGGCGTCGAATTCAAACACGCCGTGGCAGATGTCTTCCGGCACGTCGAGCAGCACCGGGCCGGGGCGTCCCGACGTGGCGACCGTGTAGGCATAGCGTACATGTTCGGGGATGCGCTCGCCGACCTCGACGCGGATCACCTCCTTGACTGCCGGGCGCAGCATTTCCACCTGGCGGGTCTCCTGGGTCATGTTCTTCCAGGCATGGGTGCGGTTGGTGTCGCCGATCATGGCGATGATCGGGATGCCGGCGTTCAGGGATTCCGTCAGCGCCGTCAAAAGATTGGTGGCACCCGGCCCCAATGTGGCGTCGCACACGCCGGGCCGTCCGGTGACGCGCGACCAGGCATCGGCCATGAACGCGCCGCTTCGCTCGTCGGCGATTAGGGTATGGGTCATTCCGAGTTTGCGCACCGCATCGTAGAACGGCAGCAGTTGAAAGCCGGCCATGCCGAACATCGGTCCCACATGGTGGCGTTTGAACATCTCGGCGATGACTTCGCCGCCGGACATTTCCAGGCGCACATTGTCGCCGCTCGCAGTATCTACGTTGGTATCACTCATAGCTTCCCCGTTTCCCTATACTCGGCAGCTTTTACGCCTGCCTGTTCTTTACCCTGCGCTCGGGTAGGGTAATATTAGAGCAGTATCTTACCAGATTGAATCAATTATGTTGACGATCGGGGCGGCAGCCCCGCGGAAGACGGCGCAGCCCGATGCGGCGCATCGGGCAAGCCGTCTGACAAAGGGGATGCCCGCCGATCGTCAACCCGAAGGGGCGGGCGGCTGTGCGCCAATGCCGACGGGTTTCGGCTCGACCATAGCTTAAGCTATGCTCTTCACCGAATCCCTTGGCCTTGTCACACATCCGCTCCGCCAGAATGGTTCAATCTGGTAAGATACTGCTCTTACACCAAATGGCGGCGGCCCAATGGGGCTGACCATGCCTATTAACAAGGGGGAAACGCCGTGGCGCAAGACCAAGCGAACGAACCGGCAAGAATTTTCGAGATGTTCCGCAAGATGTTGTTGATCCGGGCCTTCGAGGAGGCGGCCGGCGAGAATTTCTTTGCCGGTAATGTGCGCGGCTCGGTGCACCAGTATATCGGCGAAGAAGCCATTGCCGTCGGGATCTGCGCCAATTTGCGCGACGACGATCTGCTGACCAGCTATCACCGGGGCCATGGCCACTCGATCGCCAAGGGAGCGGATCCGCGGGCCATGATGCTGGAGCTGTTCGGCCGGGTCGGCGGCACCAGCGGCGGCAAGGGCGGTTCCATGCATATCGCCGATTTTTCGGTTGGGATGCTGGGGGCCAATGGGGTGATCGCCGATGGCTGCACCATTTCGGTTGGTGCGGCGCAGGCGATCAAGCTGCTCAAGCAGGATAAGATCGTCGTCAACTTCATCGGCGATGGCGGCATCAACCGCGGCCCGTTCATGGAGGCCCTTAACTGGGCCAAGGTCTACGAACTGCCGGTCTTGTTCGTCTGCGAGAACAATCAGATCGCCGCGACCACCACGACGAAAACCGTGACCGCTGGCGATGGCATCGCCGCGCGGGCGGAAAGCTACGGCATTCCCGCGATTACCATCGATGGCAACGACCTTCTCCTGGTCGACCGCACGGCGGCGAAACTGGTCGACGAAATCAGGGGCGGCGGCGGCCCCCGTCTGATGCAGGCGATGACCTACCGGCTGCGCGGCCATTTCGCCCACGACAAGGCGCTCTACCGCGAACCGGGCGAGGCCGAGGCGGCGCTGGAACACGAACCGATCCGCCGCGCCGAAGCCTGGTTGCTGGAACAGGGTATTTCCGAGGCCGAAATAACGGGGGCCAAAGAAGAGGCCGACGCGCGTATTGCACAATATGTCGCCGACGCCCACGACGCGCCCTGGCCCGATCTAGCGGAGGCCTTCACCGATGTTCAAGATGTCGGGGCGCCTGTAATGGGAGCGAACTCATGACCGAAATGACCTACGCGCAAGCGGCCCGCCTTGGACTTAAAGAAGAGATGGAACGCGACCCCACTGTTTGGGCGCTCGGCGAGGATCTTGGCTTCGAGGGTGGCATGGCCGGCCAGTACAAGGATCTGCAGGCTGAATTAGGCACCGACCGTATCGTCGATACACCGATCTCGGAAGCCACCATCATGGGCGCCGCCATAGGTGCGGCGCTGGCCGGTACGCGGCCCATCGCCGAGCTGCGCTTTTCCGATTTTGCCATGTGCGCCGTCGATGAGCTGGTCAATCAGGCGGCGAAGGCTCGCTATATGTTCGGCGGCCAGGCGCGGGTGCCCATGGTGGCGCGCATGCCCATCGGCATCCGCGGCGGCATCGCGGCCCAGCATTCCCAGTCGCCGGAAGCCTGGTATGCCCATGTTCCGGGGCTTGTTGTCGTCACTCCCGGCACGCCGGCCGATAACCGGGGGCTCTTGAAGGCGGCGATCCGCTGTGATGATCCGGTGGTCTATATGGAGCATAAGGGGTTATGGGGGGTGTCCGGCGAGGTCGATGAAAACGACACCGAACCGTTACCCTTGGGCGTCGCCCGCACCGTGTGCAAAGGCAGCGATCTGACAATCGTCACCTGGGCGGCGATGGTTGGGGTTGTCGAGACGGCGGCCGCGAGCCTTCGCGCGATGGGTATATCGGCCGATGTCATCGATTTGCGGACGCTATGGCCGTGGGACCGGGAGGCAGTATTCGATTCGGTGCGCAGAACCGGGCGGCTTCTGGTGGTTCACGAGGCGGTGCAGATCGGCGGTTTCGGCGGCGAGATATCCGCCGAGGTCAGCGAGCATTTGTTCGACCAACTCAAGGGCCCGGTCAAACGCATGGGCGGCGCACGAATTCCGATCCCGTTCTCGATCCCGCTGGAAGCGGCCTACATGATCTCGCCCGAGCAGGTCGCCGCAAAGGCGCGGAGCTTTTTCTAGGCCACGCTTCGAGACGGCGCTGCGCCTGCGTGCCTTGAGGCGCTCAAGCCAATTCCGCTTTGGTTGGAGCTATCCGAGAGTAGAGGGCGCAGGAGCGATGAGACTGGTAAACGAGCGGGACTTAAAATCTCTCGGCTTCACAGCCTTGCCGGTTCAAGTCCGGTCGCCAGCTGTCTCGATGACCAGATCGACGAAAGCGATGCAGGACATGCCCGGCGCGGCGCCAGCCGCTGCTGCGGTTTCGTTGACGTGGGAGATCACGCCGGTTTCGTAACAGGAACGGGCATCGCCGATGCGCGCGCTGGCGGTGGCGACCGTGGCGGCCGCAATGCCAAGGCTTTCGAGGTCCGGTAGGCGCGAGACCAGGTCCGATCCTGCGTCGTTGAACACGGCGGCCAGCACCTTGGG
>JBLHHE010000128.1:0-6335 GCA_047616465.1 Alphaproteobacteria bacterium | reverse complement strand
ACTGGAAGAAACCCGCGCCGCAGAGCGCACTGAATTGGTGGCCAACCTGCAAGAAGGCCAAGTGCTGCAGGGCGTGGTCAAAAACATCACCGACTACGGCGCCTTTGTCGATCTCGGTGGGGTCGACGGATTGCTGCACGTCACCGACATTTCTTGGCGGCGCATCAACCATCCTTCCGAATCGCTGCAAGTTGGGCAGACTGTCCAGGTCCAGGTCATCCGGTTTAACCCCGAGACCCAGCGTATCAGCCTGGGCATGAAGCAGCTCGAGGCGGATCCTTGGGATGCGGTGGAAGCGAAGTATCCGGTCGCCAGCAGGTTCACCGGCCGCGTCACCAACATCACCGACTATGGTGCGTTCGTCGAGCTGGAAGCCGGTATCGAGGGTCTGGTCCACGTATCGGAAATGAGCTGGACGAAAAAGAACGTCCACCCCGGCAAAATCGTTTCGACCTCGCAAGAAGTCGAAGTGGTGGTGCTCGATGTCGACCCCAACAAACGGCGGATCAGTCTTGGGCTCAAGCAAACCATGGATAACCCGTGGGACAGCTTTGCCGAGACATTCAAGGTCGGTAACGAGGTCGAAGGCGAAATCCGCAACATTACCGAGTTCGGTCTGTTCGTCGGTTTGCCCGGCGAGATCGACGGCATGGTCCATCTCTCGGATATCTCGTGGGATCAAGCCGGCGAGCAAGCCCTGGAAGCTTTCAACAAGGGCGACATCGTCAAGGTCAAGGTGCTCGATGTTGATGTCGAGAAGGAGCGCATATCGCTGGGCATCAAACAACTCAGTGAAGATCCCTTTGCCGCGGCCGGTGGCAGCGTGCGGAAGGGCGAGATTATTACCTGCACCGTGTCGGAAGTGAATGATGGCGGCATCGAAGTGGCGACCAGCGGTGGTCTCACCTCGTTTATCCGCCGTTCGGATCTGTCGCGTGACCGTTCCGAGCAGCGCCCCGACCGGTTTGCCGTTGGTGAAAAGGTCGATGCCAAGGTGATCAATTTCGATACCTCCAGCCGGCGTATCTCCTTGTCGATTAAAGCCAAGGAAGTCGACGAAGAGAAGCAGGCGATGAAGCAGTACGGCTCGTCGGATAGCGGCGCCTCCCTGGGCGATATTCTGGGCGCCGCCCTGCGCGAAAGAGAGCTGAAATCCGCTGATGGCGAGGGCGATGCAGATGAGGAGCCCGCTGGTGAAGAGCCGGCGGTTGAAGCGGCAAGTGAAGAGCAGCCTGCCGAAGAAGCGGCTGACGAGGCGGACAAGAGCGAGGATGACGCGACCGAAAAGTCGTAATCCGCGGGTGACCAACAGGAGTTTGGATGTCGTTTGATCCCGATGCCCTGATTGACCGCCGCCGTCTCAAACGAAAGCTGCGGTGGTGGCAAGCGGCGACCCTGGTCGCCGTGACGCTCACCATTGTGGCTGGCCTGCAGGCCAATGATCTGCTGCTCAAGCGTGACACGATTGCGCGTGTGCGCATCGCCGGCATTATCGTCGAAGACCCAAGGCGCGACGCCTTGCTGGCCGAGATCGCGCGAGACCCGTCGGTCCGCGCCCTGATCGTCCATGTGGATAGCCCAGGGGGTACTGTCGTTGGCGGTGAAGACCTCTACCGCTCGTTGTTGCTGGTTGGCGAAAATAAACCCGTCGTGGCCGTGATGGGAACGGTTGCCGCCTCGGCGGCCTATATGACGGCTGTCGCCGGCGATCGCGTATTTGCCCGCGAGGGCACGATTACCGGATCGATCGGGGTGCTGTTCCAGACTGTCGACGTTACCAGTCTGCTCGATAAATTGGGTATCAAACCGGAGACTTTAAAGTCAGGGCCCTTGAAGGCGGTGCCGTCGCCGACGGAACCGCTGACCGAAGAGGCGCGTGCCGCGACCCAAGCGTTAGTGCTTGATTTATTTGAATTTTTTATAGATTTGGTGGTCGAAAGACGGCCCCTGGACCGCGCCCAAGTCCTGAAGCTCGCCGATGGCCGCGTTTATACCGGACGGCAAGCGGTGGCAAATGGCCTGATCGACGCTATCGGCGGCGAAACTGCCGCGCGTGACTGGCTAACGGAAGCAAAAGAAATCCCCCGCAGCGTTCCCACGGTCACGGTGACGCCCAAAAGCGAGCGCTCGGGCCTTTCCGAAGTATTTTCCAGCCTGACCGAAAAATCGTTAATTTCCAACGCCCTAACACTTGACGGCCTGTTATCTGTTTGGCACCCTGACTTGTGATCTAAAGGTCGGGTAACCGCGCAAGATCACCCGTGTCGCTATCTGGGGGTGTAGATCGCGCACGGAACTTCGATAGCGCATTGGTGCTGGACCCTTCATCCCGGGGATAACGATGACTAAGTCGGATCTGATTCTGCGCCTGGCAGAGCGAAACCCGCACCTGTTCCAACGGGATGTCGAACGCATTGTAGCGACTGTTCTGGATGAAATTACCGCCGCCTTGTCCCGTGGCGATCGCGTCGAGCTTCGCGGATTTGGCGCTTTTTCGGTTAAGCACCGTGGTGCGCGTGTCGGCCGCAACCCGCGCACCGGCGCATCGGTGTCGGTCGCGGAAAAAGTTGTGCCTTATTTCAAGACCGGCAAAGAGTTGCGCGAGCGCCTGAACGCCGAATCATAGTGCGCGTTTTGCTACCGACTTCGTTAGCTTGGCGGGCCCAAACGGCCCCACAAAAGTATTGATCAGATCGTGAAAAAATTACGCTGGCTTATCACCATTCCGTTGGCGTTAATCCTGATCGTTTTCGCCATTAACAATCGCCACCTCGTCGATGTGAGCCTGTGGCCGCTCGATTTCATCGTGCGCTGGCCGTTGTTCGTTTTTGTCTATATCGGCGTCGTCGCCGGTTTCTTGGCGGGTGGCGTCGTTGCCTGGGCTTCGGCGGTGCAACGCCATCGCCGGACACGCCAGCGGCGCGCCGATCGCGACACACGAGCGACTGAGGCCACGCGCCTCAGGCAAGAAACCGGGATGAGCAAGGGCGCCGGCACAACGTCCCCCGCCTTAATCGATTGAGCCCGCAGATGCGCATCGTCAACGCCAGCGAGGTTGATGCCGGTCTCGGCTATGGTGATCTCATCGAGGCCCTTCGTGACGCATTCCAGCGCGAGACCACAACACCGCTGCGCCACCACCATACGATCCCGACAGGGGGCCGTGAGGCGACGTTGCTGCTGATGCCCGCCTGGAGCGCGCCTGACCCGGTGCCGGCCCATGTGGGTGTGAAAATCGTCACCGTCTATCCTGATAACGCCGACCGCGAGTTGCCCTCGGTGATGGGGACATATTTGATGCTCGATGGCACGACCGGCGCGCCGACGGCATCGATCGACGGACCGGCGTTAACGGCGCGCCGTACCGCGGCGGCCTCGGCGTTGGCGGCTGACTATTTGGCGCGGGCCGACGCCCAGAACCTGCTCATGGTGGGCACGGGTAGGCTCGCCGGCAGCCTGATTGCGGCGCACGCTTCGGTGAGACCCATTCGCCAGACCGTGATTTGGGGCCGTGACCGAGACAAAGCCGAACGGCTTGCTCGCCGCCTCACGACAAGCACCAACCCGGTTACCGCGACCGGCGATTTGGAAACGGCGGTGGGCGAAGCTGACATCATCAGTTGCGCCACCACCTCGCGCGATCCACTGATCCACGGCGAGTGGCTGCGCGACGGCGTCCATGTCGATCTGGTCGGCGGTTTCCGCCCCGACATGCGCGAGGCCGACGACAGGGTTATCCAAAGAGGCCGGATATTCGTCGATACGCGTGCTGGCGCCCTGGCAGAGGCCGGCGACATCGTCCAGCCGGTCAACCAAGGCATTCTGTGCGCCGAAGACATCGCCGGCGATCTGTTCGATTTGTGCCAGGGCAAACAGCGCGGCCGCCAATCGCCGGGCGAGATTACGGTGTTTAAGTCGGTCGGCACCGCGCTCGAAGATCTGGCCGCGGCGCAACTCCTTATCTCTCGGGGGGCGCCTTGACGATCACCGGTGAGCGAATCCGCGCCTGGCTGTGCGAAAGCGCCTTGCCCCTGTGGAGCAGCGCCGGGTTAGACAGTGGTGCGGGGGGATTTTTCGACGATTTGTCCGCCGCGGGCGACCCCTTGCAAAGCGCGCCCAAGCGCCTGCGGGTGCAGGCCCGTCAGGTCTATGTATTCAGCCACGCCCATCTGCTCGGCTGGACACCGGCGCCAGGACAGGTGTCGCCGCTCGACGCGGCCACCAGCGGCTTCGATTTTATGGCGGCCCATTATTGGCGCGAAGATCCGGGCGGATTTGTCTACGCCGTCGACCGGGACGGTGCGGTCACCGACCCCCGTGTGGAGCTTTACGAGCAGGCGTTCGCGCTGTTCGCCTGCGCCTGGTATTTCCGGGCGTCGGGAGACGAACGGGCAAAAACGGCGGCCGATCGCCTCCTGGGGGTTCTCGACGCCCATCTAGCCGACAAGACCGAGGGCGGCTATTTCGAAAACCTGTCCCACGATCTGCCGCGCCGCCAAAATCCCCATATGCATCTGCTCGAGGCGCTGCTGGCGCTGCACCATGCGACGGGTAGCGACGTGGCGGCGGCGCGGGCGCGCGATCTCGTCGATTTGTTTCGGCGCCGGTTGTTCGACCAGGACACCGGCACGCTGGGCGAATTCTTCGATACCGCCTGGCGCCCCATGGACGGCACGGTTGGGCAGATTGTCGAACCGGGCCATCATTATGAATGGACCTGGCTGCTGCACCATTATGGGGCGGCCACCGGCGACGATTGCGGGCGCGAGGCCGAATTGCTTTACCGCTTTGCCGAACAGCACGGTATCGACCGCGGTCCCGGCCCGACCGAGGGGCTGGTCTATGATTCCGTGCTGCGCCGGGGCGTCGATCTCGACGATAATAAGCGCCTCTGGGGCCAGACCGAGGCCATCAAAGCGCAGACCGCGCGGCTGGAATTCACCGGCGACACGGAGGCGCGCGCCCGTCTGGACACATTGCTCGACCGCCTGTTCGAGTGTCATCTGGTTGGAGAGACCGGCCTGTGGCGCGAACATTTGCAGCGCGACGGCACGCCGATCCGCGAAACTGTGCCGGCGACGTCATTTTATCACCTGTTTCTCGCATTAACCGAGGTTCTGCGGGTGCGCGATGGGGTAATGTCGCTCTAGCGGTTTGCGCCGCGCTTTGCTAGAACCGCGCCGCCTCTGACCGTCTGACCAGCCCGAGAAAGGCTCCACGGATGCTGCCCGAAAATCCGGTTTTTGTTGCTCTCGACACAGTAGATTTGGACCAGGCCGTCGCGTGGGCCGAAGCCGTGCGGCCGTGTGTGGGCGGCGTTAAGTTGGGGCTTGAATTCTTCAACGGGAACGGGCCCGACGGCGTGCGCCGGATTGTCGACCTTGGCCTGCCGGTATTCCTCGATCTGAAATTCCACGATATTCCCAATACGGTAGCAGGCGCGGTGCGCGCAGTCGCCGGCTTGGGCGCGGCGATTGTCAACGTGCACGCCAGCGGCGGTAGCGCCATGTTAACGGCCGCCGCCGAGGCTGCTGCTGAACACGGTGCCGACCGTCCCCTCGTCATCGCTGTGACCGTGTTGACGAGCCTCGACGACGACGACCTCGCAGGCATCGGTCAGAAGGGGCCGGCAGCGTCCCAGGTCGAGCGCCTGGCGCGGCTGACGCAATCGTGCAGGCTGGACGGCGTGGTGTGCTCGCCGGCCGAAATTGCGGCCTTGCGGACAGCCTGCGGTGACGGGTTTCGCCTGATCGTACCGGGTATACGGCCGGCCTGGGCGAGTACCGGCGACCAAAAGCGAATTATGACGCCGCGCCAGGCGCGCGATCTGGGGGCGGATATTCTGGTTATCGGGCGGCCGATCACCGGGTCCGACGACCCCGCCGCAGCGGCGGCGCGCATCGCCGACGAGTTGGAGGCTATTTGATGACGGTCGCGGTGAAAATTTGCGGCATAAACAACGCCGCGGCGATGCAAGCGGCGGTGGCCCACGGCGCCGGTTTCGTCGGCTTGGTGTTCTACCCCCAAAGCCCGCGCTCGATAACGCCGGGTACGGCGGCGCAATTGGCTGCGCTGGTGCCCGACGATGTGACCAAAGTCGGCCTGTTTGTCGATCCCGATAATGTGCTTATCGCCCGGGTGCTCCAGGATGTCCCGCTCGATCTGTTGCAGCTTCATGGTGAAGAGACCCCCGATCGGTGTGCCGAAATTAAACAACGGTTCGGCCTGCCGGTAATGAAGGTGATTAAGGTAGCCACCCTCAATGACGTGGGCAGCGCCAAAGATTATTGCGATGTTGTCGACTGGCTGATGTTCGACGCCAAAGCGCCGTCCTC
>JBLHHE010000127.1:0-6340 GCA_047616465.1 Alphaproteobacteria bacterium | reverse complement strand
TTCCGCGACCAAGCCCCGCTTACGCCGGAGACCCATGTGGCGTTCGCCAGACGGTTTGGCGAGCTGCACTACCATCCAGCGGCGCCGCGCCCCGACGGCCATCCGGAAATATTCGTCATCCACGCCCACAAGGATTCTAAGTTCGCCGACGGCAATGGCTGGCACAGCGACGTGTCGTGCGACACCGAGCCACCGCTCGGCTCGTGCCTGCAGCTCCATGTGCTGCCACCAGTCGGCGGCGACACCCTGTTCGCCAGCATGTATGCCGCCTTCGAGACTCTATCGCCCACACTGCAGGAATTTCTCTCGAGCCTGACCGCGACCCACGAATCCGAGCATTTGTATCGCGGCCGCTATGCCGACCGGGGGATCGACGACACCGGCAAGGTCTATCCCAGCGCCGAACATCCGCTGGTGCGCACTCATCCCAAATCGGGACGTCAGGCGCTCTATGTGAACCCCAGCTTCACCACCCGCATCAACGGATTAGAGCCGGCCGAAAGCACGGCGCTATTGAACTTCCTATACGCCCACCAACAGCGGCCGGAATTCCAGGTGCGGTTCCGCTGGACCCAGAACGCCATCGCCTTTTGGGACAATCGCTGCACCCAGCACTTCGCCCTGTGGGATTACTGGCCCCATGAGCGCAAGGGCAACCGGGTTACCATCAAGGGCGAACAACCGTTCTACCGGCCCAGCCCGGCCGTGCAATCCGATCTGAGAATCTCGCAACGCCACGATTGAATGGAGCCCCTCTCCCACCGGGAGAGGGTTAATTACGTCGTTCGGCGAAAAAGTCCTGCAATAGCGCGGCGCATCTTGCTTCTTCGAGACCGCCGACCACTTCGGGGGCGTGGTGACAGGTCGGCTGGTTGAAAATCCGCGCACCGTGCTCGACGCCGCCGCCTTTCGGGTCGTAAGCGCCGAAATAGACCCGGCGGAGGCGGGCGAACGAAATCGCCTGGGCGCACATAGCGCAGGGCTCGAGGGTCACATAGAGATCGCAATCGGGCAGGCGCGGCGCGCCGATCCCCGCCGCTGCCGCGCGCAGCGTCAGGATTTCGGCATGACCCGTGGGGTCGCTGTCCGCTTCCACCCGGTTGCCGGCCCGGGCCAGCACTTGGCCGCTGGAGGCGTCGACGAGAACAGCGCCCACCGGCACATCGCCTCGCCCGCCCGCCGCCTCGGCTTCGGCGATCGCCATCTCCATATATCGATCCTCGCTCATGGCCCGACCGTGCCGCGCGCGGGTTCAAATTGCAACGATGCGGTTTCAGGGCTAAAACCCGGCCATGACAGATCGCTCCAAACGCCCCCTGATCGGCATTACCCTGGATTCCGAAGACCCCGGCGGCTATTCCAACATGCCGTGGTACGCCTTGCGCGAAAATTACAGCCAGTCGATTACCCAGGCCGGCGGGCTGCCCGTGGCGCTGCCCCACGAGCCCGAACAGGCTGAGGCCTATCTCGACCAGATCGACGGCGTGGTGATCACCGGTGGCGCCTTCGATGTCGATCCGGTGATCTTCGGCGCCGACCAACGCCACGCCACGGTGACAACGAAGGACCGGCGCACCGCCTTCGAATTGGCGATCACTCGCGGCGCGGTGCTGCGCGATATGCCCGTCCTGGGGATTTGCGGCGGCCAGCAATTGCTCCACGTCGTCCTCGGCGGCGCCCTGATCCAGCATATACCCGACGAAGTCGAAGGTGCCTTGGCCCACGAACAGCCCAACCCCCGCGATGAACCCGGCCATTCGGTGGCGATCACCAAAGGCACCCTGCTGCATAAGATCGTTAAAACCGAAGAGCTGCAGGTCAACAGCGCCCACCACCAGGCGGCGAAAGACGCCCCCCTGGGCGTGACCGTCAATGCTATTGCACCGGACGGCGTGATCGAGGGTATCGAGGCGCGGGGTCAAAAATTTTGCCTCGGTGTCCAGTGGCACCCGGAATATGGCGTTTCGGCCGGTGACAGCGCGATTTTCGAAGCGTTCATCGCCGCCGCGACCAAGACCGCAACAGACGATGAGTGAACCCGATCAGAGCGCCACTGGAGAGCGCATTGCCAAGGTTCTGGCGCGCGCCGGCCTGTGCTCGCGCCGCGAGGCAGAGCGCTGGATCACCCTCGGCCGGGTCAGCGTCGATGGACAGATAATCGACAGTCCGGCCCTCAACGTTAGCCCGCACGACGATATTCTAGTTGACGGAAATCCGTTACCCGACCGCCAACCGACCCGGCTATGGCGCTACCACAAACCGACTGGCCGGCTAACCACCCGCCGCGATCCGGAAGGCCGGCCAACCATCTATGACGGCCTGCCCCCGGAACTGGCGACGGCGATTACCATCGGACGGCTCGATATGAACTCCGAGGGGCTGCTATTGCTGACCAACGATGGCGCGCTGGCGCGCCGCCTGGAATTGCCGACGACCGGATGGATCCGCAAATACCGGGTACGGGTGCACGGCGCGGTCGATGCCAAGGCGCTCGAAAAGCTCGCCCAGGGCGTCACCATCGACGGCATTCACTATGGCGGCATTACCGCGACCCTGGAGCGCCAGGTCAGCGCCAATGCCTGGATTGAGATGGCTTTGCGGGAGGGGAAAAACCGCGAGATACGCCGGGTGATGGAACATCTGGGATATTCGGTCAGCCGGCTGATACGCACATCGTTCGGGCCCTTCCAGTTGGGTAAGCTGACGCGCGGCAATGTCGAAGAAGTGCCCGCCCGGGTATTGGTGTCGAACCTGCCTGGCGACGTTAAGGCCGATGCTGCGCGTCATCGGCGGTAAGCATGGCGGCCGGCGCATCGCCACGCCACCGGGCGATTCTACCCGCCCGACCAGCGACCGGGTGCGTGAAGCGCTGTTCAGTATTCTCGAAGCCAAACGCCCGCTCGCCGGCATGCGCGTGCTCGATGCCTGCGCCGGCTCCGGGGCTTTGGGCATCGAGGCGCTGTCGCGCGGCGCGGCCCACGCCACATTTTTCGACACCGACCTCCGCGCGTGGAAAGTGGTCGAGGACAATATCGCCACGCTGGCAGAAGAAGCGTCGACCGATGTACGAAACGCCAATGTGACCAACCCACCGCAGGCAACGGAAGTGTGTTCGCTTGTATTCCTCGATGCCCCCTACCGCACCGATATCGCCAGCCAGGCGCTGCCCGCCCTTGCCGCCGCCGGCTGGTTCGCCCCTGACGCGCTGATCGTCGTCGAGACCGAGCGCGGCGCCGAGCTAACGCTGCCCAACGGCTTCAGCGAAACCGACAGCCGCGCCTACAGCTCGACCGAGCTGCATTTCCTCGAATATGGCGGTTAGGGTCTGAGCCCCTCACCCGTGGGGAGAGGGTTCGAAAGAGCTACCGCCGGCCGAACAGGCGCTCGATATCGGCTAGCTTGAGCTCGACATAGGTTGGGCGGCCATGGTTGCACTGGCCGGCATGGGGGGTCACTTCCATCTCGCGCAGCAGGGCGTTCATCTCGGTGGGATTGAGCTGACGGCCGGCGCGCACGCTGCCATGACAGGCCATGGTGCTGCACACCTCCTCGAGCCGTTCGCGCAGCGCCAAAGCGGTGTCCATCTCGGCCAGATCGTCGGCCAGGTCGCGCACCAGCGCGCCCACATCGGTCTGCCCCAACAGGGCTGGCACTTCGCGCACGACCACTGCGCCGCTGCCGAATTTTTCCAAAACCAAGCCCAGTTCGGCTAACTCGTCGGCGCGCTCGGCCAGCCGGGTGGCGATGGCGTCGTCCAAATCGATCACCTCGGGCAGCAACAGGCCCTGGCGCATGACGCCGCCATTCTCCAATGCCTTCTTCATGCGTTCATAGACCAGCCGCTCATGGGCCGCGTGCTGATCGACGATGACGATGCCGTCGCCGGTCTGGGCGACGATATAGGTCTCGTGGACCTGAGCCCGAGCCGCACCCAACGGGTGATCGCCGCCGGACATGGCGGCGATATCGTCTTCCACCGATGCCGGCGCGGCGGCCGAGGCGCCGTCGAGGCCGGGAATTTGTCCGTCCAGGGGGGCGTAATAAGCGGCAACCGCCTCGGCCAATTCGTGCGGCAGAGTCGAGCCCGGCCTGGGATATGCAGTACGGCCGGGATAGGGCAATCCGCTTGCCGGGCGTAACGCGCCCAGGGCGGCGTCGGCCACCGTGGTCGACGCCCGGTGCCCGGCTTGCGCCAGTGCGTGGCGCAACGCGCCGACGATCAGGCCGCGGACCACGCCAGCATCGCGGAACCGAACTTCCGTCTTCGCCGGATGCACATTGACGTCGACCAGCTCGGGGTCGATCTCGACGAACAACGCGACCAGCGGATGGCGCTGGCGGGCGAGAAAATCCTGATACGCCCCACGGATCGCGCCGTGCAGCAGCCGGTCGCGCACCGGCCGGCCATTCACGAACAAATATTGATGGCGGGTGGTATTGCGGTTCAGAGTCGGCAAGCCGGCAAACCCGAACAGGCGCACGCCCTCGCGCTCGGCATCGACGGCAAGTGCGTTTTCGGAAAAATCGCGGCCCATGACGGCGGCGAGACGGCGCAGCAAGGCCGCTTCATCGCCGGTGAGATCGGTCTCGATGGCGCACGTAAACCGAACCCGCTCGCCGTCGCTCACCGAAAATCCTACTTCGGGATACGCCATCGCCAGGCGCTGGACGGCATCGACCGCATGATCGAGCTCGGTGCGTTCGGTCTTGAGGAATTTCAGCCGGGCCGGAGTGGCGTAGAACAGGTCGCGCACCTCGACGCGGGTGCCATAGGCGTGGGACGCCGGTTGCGGCGCGCCCTTGCGCCCGCCCTCGAGGAGAAGCTGCCACGCCTCGCCGTCGCGCGGCCGCGAGGTGATGGTAAGTCGGCTAACCGCGCCGATCGACGGCAGCGCCTCACCGCGAAACCCCATGGTGACGATACGGGTCAAATCGTCGTCGGGCAGTTTCGAGGTTGCGTGCCGCTCGACCGCCAGGGTCATTTCGTCGGCCGTCATCCCGCAGCCATCGTCGGTTACCGAGATATGGGTACGGCCGCCATCGCGCAGCACCACATCGATCTGGTGGGCGCCCGCATCGAGCGCGTTCTCGACCAGTTCCTTGACCGCGGCGGCCGGCCGCTCGACAACCTCGCCAGCAGCAATGCGGTTCACAATGGTTTCGGGCAGCATGCGGATGGTCATTTTGCCGCCTTCAAATAGGCGCGGGCGCGTACTTTGCTATCCTCGACCGCCGGCTGATCGAACGGATCGACACCAAACAAACGCGCCGCAATCACCGATTCCAGCATGTAGTGCATCATCAACGCACCCACCGTCGCGGCATCGACCCGATCCACCGCCAGCACCCGCGTCGGGCACCCTTCGGCAACCAGCGCATCGACGGTCGCGTGCTGTTCGGCGGCCATCAGATCGCCGACCGTGCGCCCGGCGAGATAATCGAGACCGAGCTCACCGGCCAAGCCGGCATCTATCGTCGCCCCGGTACCGGCATGGCCGGGCGTCACCAGGGTGAACATCTTGTCCGCCGGCCCGTCGAGATAGAGCTGCAACTGGCTGTGCTGGTCGACCGCGCCGAGCGCTTCCACCGGCGTGGTCCCGGCCCCGCCCTTGCCCAGGCTCTCGGCCCAAAGCTGGCGGTACCATTGGGCGAATTTTATCAGCCGGTCGCTATAGGGCATCAAGACCGAAATTGCGGCGCCACGTTCGCGGGCTAACGCCACCGAAACCGCCGCGCCGGCCGCCGCCGGGACATCGGCCGCGCCATCGGCATCGAGCGCCTGGGACAGAACCGCCGCCGCGCCCGCGCGCACCGCTTTTGCATCAACGCCGGCAATCAGCGCCGGCAGCAGCCCAACCAAACTGAACACCGCATAGCGGCCCTCGATGCCGGGGTCGTGGTCGCGGATGTCGAAGTTCCACCGGGCCGCGAGACGGCGCAACGGCGTATCGCCGGGCTCGGTGATGACAACCACCCGCTCGCGCAGACCCTCGCCAACCTTATCGGCCAATTGCGGCACCAGGGTCAGCGCCTGGGCCAGGGTCTCGGCGGTACCGCCGGACTTGGAAATAATCACCAACCCGACACGCTCGGGGGCGACGCCGGCGAAAGCCGCGTCCAATGTCGCGGGGTCTATATTGTCGAAGAAGCGTACGTTTGGCGCCGCACTATCCATCGACAGCGCGCAGAGCGCCTGACCGCCCAGGCTCGACCCGCCGATACCGAGAACGGCGACGCTGTCGCAGCGCGCGCGAAACTCGCCGGCCAGCTTTTCCAGATCGGCTAAATTCGCCGTTTGGCGGCAAACGTCGAAGGCGGCCAGCGCGCCACCATCGACCTC
>JBLHHE010000126.1:0-6368 GCA_047616465.1 Alphaproteobacteria bacterium | reverse complement strand
GCACAGCAGGCAGCAACAACGCGGCCACGAGGGCGAGGGCGCTATAAGACGCGGCGAAAATTATATTAATCAAAATCGACATGGCAGCTCAAAGTAACTGCCGTAAAGTGACGCCCAAGCCTTGCTATATGGTTAACGCCAGTTAACCGAGTTTAACGCTGAACGCGGGCTTAACGTGCCTCGGGTAGCAACTGTTCGACCAGGGTCGCCCAGTAGCTGGCGCCCACGGGTAGAATCTCGTCGTTAAAATCGTAGCTCGGATTGTGCAGCATGCAGCCGCCTTCGGCCGACCCGTTGCCCAGCCAGACATAGCAGCCCGGCCGTTCGCGCAGCATGTACGCAAAATCTTCCGAGCCCATGCTGGGTACCGGGTGACGGTCGATATGTTCGTCGCCGACCACCGCCGCCGCCGCCAACGCCGCCAACTCGGTTTCTTCCGGGTGGTTGATGGTGGACGGATAGCGCCGTTGGTAGTCGAGTTCCATGGTCGCGCCGGCGGCCTCGCAAATACCGGTGGCGATACGCCGGATCGCCGACTCCACACTATCGCGCACCGAATCTTTGAACGTGCGGGCCGTTCCCCGCAGCTGCACCGAATCCGGCAGGATGTTGTAGGCATCGCCGCCGTGAATTTGGGTGACCGATACCACCACGGCATCGAGCGGATCGGTATTGCGGCTGGCGATGGTCTGCAGCGCCGTCACCACTTGCGACGCCGTGACGATGGAATCGACGCCCTGGTGGGGCATCGCGCCGTGGCTGCCCTTGCCGGTGATCTTCAAATCGAAAATATCGAAAGCCGCCATCATCGGGCCGGCGGCGATACCGAACTGGCCGGCCGGCATGCCTGGCCAATTGTGCAGGCCGAACACGGTCTCGGCGGGAAATTGTTCGAACAAGCCTTCTTCGATCATCACTTTACCGCCGCCCTCGCCTTCCTCGGCGGGCTGGAAGATAAAGTAGACGGTGCCGTCGAACCCCTTGCTCTCGGCGAGATATTTGGCCGCTCCGAGCAACATTGTGGTGTGACCATCGTGGCCGCAGGCGTGCATCATGCCCGGCACTTCCGAACGATGGTCAAAATCGTTGTGCTCTTCCAACGGCAGCGCATCCATATCGGCGCGCAGCGCTATGGCCCGGTTTCCGGTCCCCGCTTTCAGCCGCCCGACGATTCCGGTCTTGCCCATCCCCCGATGCACCTCGACGCCAAAACTTTCCAGATGTTCGGCGACAATCGCCGAGGTGCGGTGTTCTTCGAAGGCGATCTCCGGATGGGCGTGGAGGTCGCGCCGCCACTGGGTCAGCACCTGCTGGTCGCGCGCAATTTCTGGCTTCACCGGCATCGTCGCCTCCCCTTCTCTTTCGCGTTCACTATAGCCGGATCGGGTCCGGGCTCAAAAGACTCGGTGGTCGCGCACCGGAATGCGGCCGCGCACCGTGGCGATGTAATCGCAATCGACCGCGCCGGTGGCGAAGCCGGGGTTCTCCGACGCTTGCGCGACAATGTTGCCCCACGGATCAACGATCATCGAGTGCCCCCAGGTCTCACGCTGCTCGTTGCCGCTCGTATGGGTACCGGTCTGAGCGGCGGCGACCATATAGGTCTGGGTCTCGATCGCGCGGCCGCGCAGCAAGACTTCCCAATGGTCCTTGCCGGTCTGCAAGGTGAAGGCCGACGGCACCATGATTACATCGGCACCTTGCTCGGCAAGCAGGCGATAGAGCTCGGCAAACCGCAAATCGTAGCAAATCGAGCAGCCAATGGTGAGGCCGTCAGCCTGATAGGTGGCGACGGCGTCGCCAGCGCCGAACGTGTCGGATTCCCGGTAGGATTTACCGTCGGGAGTGGTCACGTCGAACAGATGCACTTTGCGGTAACGGACCAACTCGCGCCCGCCCCGGTCGAAGGCAACACTGGTGTTGAAAAAATCATCACCGACGCGCTCGATGAAGCTGCCGCCATGCACGAAGATGCCATGATCGCGCGCCAGTCCGCGCAGCGCCTCGTACACCGTACCGCCATCTTCGCCGGGTTGGGGCAGTTCTTCCGCCGCGCCTCGCCGGTCGGCAACGCTGCCGCCGATATGGGCGAATACTTCGGGCAGCACCACCATATCCGGCCCATCGGCCGCAACTGACCGTGAAACCAGATCGGCGGCCTGGGCCAAATTGGCCGTCTTCCCGGAGCCCGAGTTCATCTGAATCGCGGATATCTTCATCGTGCCGCAAACATACCACAGGCGCGGTGGTCAGACGACGCCGTAGGCCAACATGGCGTCGGCGACTTTGACGAAACCGGCGATGTTGGCGCCGCGCACATAGTCGATATGCTCAGTGCCCGCGGTGCCGCCAAATTCGACGCAGCGGTCGTGAATGCCTCTCATGATCTCGA
Organism: Alphaproteobacteria bacterium; assembly: GCA_047616465.1. Lineage (GTDB taxonomy): Bacteria > Pseudomonadota > Alphaproteobacteria > UBA6615 > UBA6615 > JABDJY01. Next base: position 3,976 of record JBLHHE010000126.1, on the reverse strand, counting down.
GCAGGTGCGCCTGCAGTTCCTGCTCCTTCCACGATACGCGCGCCGAATTCTGGCTCATTTCGAGACCGGAAATGGCGACACCGCCGGCGTTCGCCGCTTTGCTGGGCGCGAACTGGATCTTCGCTTGCTTGAAGACATGAACCCCCTCGAGATCGGTCGGCATGTTGGCGCCCTCGGCGACCCCCGAACAGCCATTCTGGATCAACATGCGGGCCTCATCGCCGTTAAGTTCGTTCTGGGTCGCGCACGGCAAGGCGAGGTCGCAGGGCACAGCCCAGGGCCGCTTACCTTCGTGGAACTGGGCGCCCTTGAACGCTTGCGCGTATTCTTCGATGCGGCCGCGGCGGACGTCTTTGAGCTCCTTGACCCAGGCCAGCTTCTCCGCGTCGATGCCTTCGGGGTCATGGATGAAGCCGCCAGAGTCCGACAAGGTCAGTACCTTGCCGCCCAATTGATTGATTTTTTCCGCCGCGTAGGTCGCCACGTTGCCCGAACCGGACACGACGCAGTTCTTGCCCTCGATCGAATCTCCGATGCGTTCGAGCATGTTCTGCAGGAAATAGACCGTGCCATAACCGGTCGCCTCGGTGCGGATCAGACTGCCGCCATATTCCAAACCCTTGCCGGTCAGTACGCCGGTAAACTGATTGGTAATGCGTTTGTACTGGCCGAACATGTAGCCGATCTCGCGGGCGCCCACGCCGATGTCGCCGGCGGGTACGTCCACGTCGGCGCCGACATGGCGATACAACTCGGTCATGAACGACTGGCAAAATCGCATCACGTCATGGTCGGACTTGCCCTTCGGGTTGAAGTTTGAACCGCCCTTGCCGCCGCCCATCGGCAGGCCGGTCAGGCTGTTCTTAAAAGTCTGCTCGAAGGCGAGAAACTTCAGCACGCTCTCGGTTACCGACGAGTGGAAGCGAATACCGCCTTTGTAGGGGCCGATGGCATTGTTGTTCTGCACCCGCCAGCCGCGCTGCACGCGGATGTTGCCGTTATCGTCCTCCCAGCAGACGCGGAAGCTGATCACCCGGTCGGGCTCGGCGATGCGGCGGAGGATCTGATATTCGTGATATTCCTCTTTGTCTTCGATGTACTCGAAGATGTCCTCAGCGACTTCCTGAACCGCCTGGACGAACTCCGGCTGGCCGGGGTTGCGTTTCTTGACGCCTTCTATGAACTGGTTGAAGTCGACATGGTCGGATACGCTCATCGGGCTCGCCTATCGTTGCTTGAAGAAAGTTACTGGCAGAGTTGGCACGTCATATTGGCTCGGCGGAGGACCAAGCGCAAATTATTGCCTGTCCGCGCCGCCCATCCGACGGCGGCCCGATACCCTTCGAGGATTCGCAGCAATAAGGTGGCGGCAGGGAATAAATCCCGCTGCCACCTGTTCTTGGTTCAATGGCGCGGGACTATGTCGTCCGCGGCGCTGAAATTATGGGAGAAAATCATGAGCAAACTAGGCACCGCGACGATCGCGGCGGCATTCTTGCTGTCGGCGTGCAGCGGACAGATGGCGGCTGAAAAGGCGAAGGCGCCGGCAAACATGGCGCACGCCCATATGGGCCATGTGACAACCAGTTGGAAGGATACGCCGGACAAGATGGGCCTGCTGCCGACGGCAATGGCCGAAGCTAAAATCGCCAAGCAGCATGCCGGCCTGGCATTGCAGCAGCCAGCCAATCTGGCGTGGCTGAAGACCCATACCGTCCACGTGGTGAATGCGGTCGATCCTTCGGTTGAAGCGAAGGGTCCGGGTCTCGGCTACGGCGTCATGAAGGCCGCCGCAGGCGCAGCGCAGCATATCGGATTCGCGGCCGACAGCGAAGGAGCCAGCGCCAATGTAAAGGCCCATGCCGAACATGTGGCAACCAGCACCGGCAACGCAGTCGATTGGGCCAAGCAAATCGTCGCGCTTGGCGACCGGGTGAAAGCATCGACCAGCGCCGCGGATGCCGCTGTCATGGTGCGCCTGATCGATGGGCTGGCGACCCAACTTGTCGACGGCACCGACGCCAACAAAGATGGCAAGGTGACCTGGGTCAAGGGCGAGGGCGGCCTCGGACAGGCAGAGTTGCATATGGGCTTCATGAGCAAAGGCGAAGGCCTCACCAAGTAAAGCGTTCTGTGTGGGGTGGAAGGAGGCCCCAATCGGCCGCCTTTCACCCGCCGCAGCGGTTAACAATATGGCGTGTTGGCGCTTGCCCGCGGGTTCGTGCGCGCCTAGTTTCTTAAGCGACAGTTTCCACAAATAGCGGAAGACCCTAGCTATGGCCCCCTCCGACCGCACCCGCTTCGCGCCGAATTCCGCCGCGGCGCGCGATATCGCCTATTACCTCCACCCCTACACCAATTTGAAGGCCCATGAGGAAAACGGCCCGCTGATCATCAACAGCGGCAAGGGCGTTTTCGTCTATGACGACCAGGGCAAGGAATATATCGAGGGCATGGCAGGCCTCTGGTGCACATCCCTGGGCTATGGCGAGGAGCGCCTAGCGAAAGCGGCCTACGACCAGCTGTTGCAAATGTCGTACACCCAAGGCTTCACCCACCGCTCTAACGAAGTGGCGATTAACCTGGCGGAGAAGCTGATATCGATCGCGCCGGACGGCATGAGCAAGGTGTTCTTCACCAACTCCGGATCCGAGGCCAACGATACCCAGGTCAAGATCGTCTGGTACTACAACAACACCCTCGGCCGCCCGGACAAGAAGAAAATCATCGCCCGTAAGAAGGCCTATCACGGCATCACCGTGGCCGCGTCGAGCATGACGGGCGTGGAATATGCGCAAAAAGGTTTCGACGTTCCCCTAGACCGCTTCCTGCATGTGTCCGCGGCGCACTATTGGCGCGACGGCAAGGACGGCGAGAGCGAAGAGGATTACGCCACCCGGCTAGCCGACGAACTGGATGATTTGATCGTCGCCGAGGGACCGGAGACGGTCGCCGCTTTCATCGCTGAACCGGTGATGGGCGCCGGCGGCGCGATCCCGCCGCCCAAGACCTATTTCGCCAAGATCCAAGTGGTGCTGAAAAAGCATGATGTGCTGTTCATCGCCGACGAGGTGATTACCGGGTTTGGCCGTACCGGCAACATGTTCGCCTGCGAGACCTACGACCTGAAACCCGACCTGATCTCGGTCGCCAAGGCGTTGTCATCGGCCTACCTGCCGATCGGCGGGGTCATGATGACCGACGAGATTTATCAGGTGCTGCGCGACGGCGGCGACAAATACGGCATGTGGAACACCGGCTACACCTATTCCGGCCATCCCGCCTGCGCTGCGGTCGCCTTGGAGACGCTGACGATCTACGAGGAACGCGACACGCTGGGCCATGTGCGCAGCGTTATGCCGGCGTTCTGGGGCGGGCTCAATGGCTTCGCCGATCACCCGTTGGTGGGCGAGGTGCGCGGCGTCGGCCTGGTCGGCGCGATCGAACTATCTCCCGACAAGGCGAACAAGGGATCGTTCGACCCGGCGGCAAAAGTCGCCCCCTATCTGGTCGCGCGCGCCCACGAATATGGTGTGATCTTGCGCGCCCTGCCGTCGGACGGCGTGGCGTTTTGTCCGCCGCTGATTATTTCCGAAGACGAGATCGGCTTAGTGATGGAGCGCGCCGGCAAGGCGCTCGACGACACCTGGGCCCACGTGCAGAAGGAAGGGCTCGTTTGAAGCTTGCGCGCCTCCCTTTTCATCCTTCGACAGGCCCAGGATAAGTTGGCTCGATAAGCGGTGATATTATATGCGGGATGGTAGGAGAATCACGGCGAATTACACCCAATCCGGCGGTTTTCACGCTTTTGTGTGCGTCACTCCGCCGCCGTGGGCAAAACCGGTCCAGCTGGCTATAATTGCTAGAATTGGGCCACCGCTTTAAGCGGTTGTGGCGAGGCATTGATGCAGTACGAGAAATTTTTTGCTGATAATTTAGGTGGTCTGCGCGCCGAGGGTCGGTATCGCGAATTCGC
>JBLHHE010000125.1:0-6400 GCA_047616465.1 Alphaproteobacteria bacterium | reverse complement strand
ACCGGAAAGTGTGGGCCTGCGTGATCACATAAGGAGCGTTATGCTCCGGGCTGCCCGCTATTTTTCGTCCACCGCCACTGCCCAATGGGGTTACGGGATCATGATCTCTAATTTATTGCGCCTTGTGCAGGGCGAAGACGCTGCGCACGTGCCGCCGCGGGTCCAGGATGATATCGCGCGGCAACAGGACCGTTCGGAACAAATAATTTCCCTTGTTCAGCTAGCCATCGTGTTGATCTTCGGCAGTTTATTCGTGCTCGCGCCACGGCCTTTCGAGGGTGAAATTGGGTTCGTTTTGGCGCCGTGGGCGCTGGGCCTCTATCTGCTCTTTACTGTTATACGCCTCGTCGCCAGCTACCGGGTCCGGCTGCCGGGCTGGTTTCTGACCCTGTCGGTGATCGCCGATATGGCGTTGTTGATGGTGCTGATCTGGAGCTTTCATCGGACCTATCAGCAGCCACCCGCCTTCTACTTAAAAGCGCCGACGCTGCTCTATGTGTTTATTTTTATTGCCTTGCGGGCGCTGCGGTTCGACGCCCGTTATGTACTGCTCGCTGGCGGCACAGCCATTGTCGGTTGGGCGATCTTGGTGACCTATGCCGCCGTCCTCGATGCCGAGGGCATGAGCATCACCCGCGATTACATTCGCTATATGACCGACAACGCCATTTTACTGGGCGCCGAGTTTGACAAAATAATCACCATTGCCGTGGTTACGCTGGTGCTGGCCGCGGCGGTTGTCCGCGCCCGGCGAACGCTGTTCGACGCCGTTTCCGAAGGTACCGCGAAGCGAGATCTGTCGCGCTTTTTTGATGCCAATGTGGCGCGCCAAATTACCGGCGGCGATAGCCAGATTGTCGCCGGCGAAGGCGAATACCGTAACGCGGCGGTCTTGATGCTCGATATTCGCGGGTTCACCGCTATGTCGAACAGCCAATCGGCGGCCTCGTTGATCCGCCTGTTATCGGATTATCAGGCGCATGTGGTGCCTGTCATCCAGGGCCATGGCGGTGGTATCGATAAATTTCTTGGCGACGGCGTGATGGCGACGTTCGGCGCTGCGGTTCCCAGCGACACCTACGCAGCCGATGCCCTGCGCGCCGTGGATGAAGTTCTCGAAGTCATGACGGCCTGGAACGACGAACGGGTTGCAGCCGACCTGCCGCCGGTCCCGGTCAACGCCGCGGTCGCCACCGGCGAGCTGATCTTCGGCGCGGTCGGCGATAGCCAGCGGCTGGAATATACGGTGATCGGCGAGCCGGTTAATTTGGCCGCCAAACTGGAGAAGCATGCCAAGGCCGAACGGGTGCGGGGGCTTGTTACAGACGCGGCGTATCAAACCGCGCTACGCCAGGGCTATGAGCCTAAATCGGCCCATGAGCTGCGCCGCGCCCGCAATGTCGATGGGGTCGCCGTGCCGGTCGATCTGGTCGTTGTCGCCAGTTAGAGCCGTATTTAGGAGTAGGGGTCCGCGGCGTCGCGTAGGCCGTCGCCGAGGAAGTTGAAGGCGAGCACGGTAAGGATCACCGGTATCATCGGCGCCATCAGCCAGGGATAGAGCGCCACCACTTCAATATTCTGTCCCTCATTCAACAACACCCCCCAGCTTGTGATCGGCGGGCGCAGACCCAGACCCAAGAAACTGAGGGCGGTTTCGGCGAGGATCATTTCCGGGATCGCCAGGCTCGCCGAGGCGATAAGATGGCTGGCGAAACTGGGCACCAGATGGCGTCCGATAATACGCTTCGTGCTGGCCCCCATCAGGTTCGCGGCGACCGCGAAGTCTTCCTCGCGCAAGGCTAAAAGTTTCGAGCGAACGGCGCGCGCCAGCCCGGGCCAGTCGAGGAACGCCAAGACCAGGGTGATGCCGAAATAAATCAGGATCGGCGACCATTTGACCGGCAGCGCCGCCCCTAGCGCCATCCACAGGGGCAGCCGGGGAAATGATTTCAGCACTTCAATGATGCGCTGAATAATATTGTCGACCCAGCCGCCATAGAAACCGGCGACACCGCCGATGGCGATCCCCAGCACAAAGCTCAAAATGATGCCGATCAGGCCGATCGACAGGGATATGCGCGACCCATGGATAATGCGCGAAAAGACGTCGCGTCCGAGGCGGTCAGTGCCCAGCAGATTTACCGTGGCGCGGCCGCCCGCGGGGCAAAACAAATGAACGTCGCCCTTGATCAGACCCCAGAACTTATACTCCGAACCCTTATAGCCGCCGGAACACAGAAAGCGGACCCGATCGACCCGCTTAGTGTCGGGCGTGTGAACCCACTGGGCGTTTTCCAGGTCGAAGCGCGACTTATACCGATAGGTGAAGGGGCCAACGAATTTCCCTTCGTGGAATAAATGGATCGCCTGCGGCGGCACAAACAGAGTGCGCGAATTACGATGTTGCAGATCGTAGGGCGCCACAAATTCCGCGAACAGCGCCATCAGGTATAGAATTATCAGGAAAATACCGGCGGCGACCGCGACTTTGTGGCGGCGCAATTTCCACCACATGAGGCGCCATTGTGACGCCATGTAGAATTTTTCCTGCTCCGGCGTTAGCGCGACCTCGTCATCGGGATCGAACGGTTCACGGGACACGAAATGGGGTACCGGCTCGTTCGGATCGTCCGTCACCTTGTGTTACCCCCGGTGAGGCGAATACGGGGGTCGAGGACCGCCAAGGCTAGATCGGACAGCAACGTACCGATGACAACGAACAATGAGAGTATCATCAGAAATGAGCCAGCCAGGAACATGTCCTGGGAGCGCAGCGCGTCCAACAGCATGCGGCCGGTGATATCGAGATTGAGCACCACGGCGACAATGGCCGACCCGGAAATGACGTCAGGCAATATCGAACCGATATCGGCGATGAACGGGTTCAACGACACGCGCAGTGGATATTTCCAAAGCAGTTTTCGCGGATGCAGGCCCTTGGCGCGACCGGTGACGACATACTGTTTTTGCAGCTCATCGAGCAGATTGGCGCGCAAGCGGCGGATCATGCCCGCCGTGCCCGAGGTGCCGATCACAATGACCGGGATCCAGAGATGCTGCAGCACCGATCCGAATTTGGCAAACGACCAAGGCTGGTTGCGGAACTTGTCGTCCATGATGCCACCAATCGACAAGTCGAACCACTGGTTGGCCAGGTACATCAATATAAGGGCGAGTAAAAAGTTGGGAGTGGCGAGGCCAAGATAACCGATGAATGTCGCCAGATTGTCGGCGAAGCTGTACTGGCGGGTTGCTACATAGGTGCCGATGGCGAAGCTGACGATCCAGATGAACAAGATCGTCGAGAAAGTTACGAGAAATGTCAGTAGCAGCCGTTCGCCGATTAATTCAGAGACCGGGCGGTTATGTTCGAACGACCAGCCGAAATCGCCCTGCAGCATCCCGAAGAGCCAGATGAAGTATTGCTCGATCGGTGACTTGTCCAACCCGTATTCGCGTCGCAGGGCTTCGATCTCACCAGGATCAAGGCGACCTTCGAACTCCGCCATCAACGTTGTGAGAAAATCACCCTCCGGCAATTGGATGATGATGAACACAAGCGCGCTGACCGCCAGGAGCGTCGGGATCATCACTAAAAAACGATGGGTAATATAACGAAACATTACGGAGTTGCCTGCATTGCCGGGTTCACGAGACGGCTATTGTGCCGCGTCGGCAAAATAGAATGTGTCGGGCAGATAAACGCCAAAAAATGCGCCTGGGTTCCACGCATAAACACCTTCTTTCGGTACGTTCCGCAAACGGTTGGTTACTACGACCGGCTGTTTTGTGCAGCAAACGATACCAAGGGTAAATACCTGGTCGGCATGAATATCTAAAATGCGCTGCCAAATTATTGTGCGCGCCTCGGTGGTGCGCGCCACTTGCCACTGCCCGTACAGCTCGAACAATTCCCGCGGTGCCGCCATGTCGATTTCTTCTCCGGCCTTCCCGCCGGTCTCGAAATACTGACCCCATTTCGGCCATTGATATTGAATCTGCCTGGTTGGCGTGAACTCGGCCGGGCTCATATCGGCGCTGACGATGCCGTTATCCACGCCGAACCACGTTGCCATCATGGTCTCGCCGGAAAAGACCCGGTTGCGAAATACTTCGCGCTGCGAGGGCCGGGTGAATATTTTGATGCCGACCTCGAGCCAGGTATCGTGCAGTAGTTCCAACACGTCGACCTGTTCGGTATCTTCGCCGGCGGTTTCGATCACTATTTCTACCCGCCGCCCGTCCGGCAGTAATCGCACGCCGTCCTTGTCGCGCTTGTCGAGACCGATCTCGTCGAGCAGCGCTTCGGCCTTCTCCGGATCGAATTCGGCCCAGGCGGATTGCAGCTCTTCACGAAATAGCGGGCTCTCCGCTAATACCGTGTTGTTGGCCGGCTGGGCGAGCCCGAAATAGATCACTTGGTTGATCTCGTCCCGGTCGGTGGCCAAGCTCAGGGCGCGCCGGAAACGCACATCGCGAAATAGCGCCCGCCACACCGGGTCCTTGTGGTGCATGTTCGGGAACAGCGCGACCTTCGATCCCAACGCGGTATTCCAGAGCAGGGTTTTGAAATTCTTCTTCTTTTCCGCCTGCTTCAAGAACGTGTAGTGGCTCATGAAAAGGCTGCGCGCCTGCAAGTCCGCTTCACCTGCTGCCGCCTTCGCCGGGATCAACTTGGTGTCGGCGATATTCATCAAGACGCGGTCGATATAGGGCAGCTGCTGTCCCTTCGTGTCGACGCGGTGGAAATAGGGATTGCGCTGGAAGATAAACTGCTGCTGCGGCGGGCGAATGGTGTTGAACCATGGCTGCAGAGTCGGCAGGTCGGGATTGTCGAAATTGTACATATTGTCGTTGGTATTGTGCAGCGCCGCCCAGCTTCGCATGCGCCGCGCCTCGACCGCTTTATCGAGCGTCTCTTTATCGGCGTAGGCGGCGTGAAATTGCTTCATGTAATGCGCCGGCCGGTAGATGAACGGCGGCCGGGGCCCCGCCAATTGGGGCAGGAAAAACGGGTTTGGCTTTTGCCAGGTGTAGCGAATGGTGTGTTTATCGATGATCTCGACCGACGGTAGCTGCCCATCGACCTTCATAAAAATAGGCGGGCCAAGCGGCGCCAGATCAGAATTGTTAGCGACATCCTCCCACCAATAGCGAAAGTCGTCGGTGGTAAAGGGTTGGCCGTCCGACCATTTGTGACCTTTGCGCAAGTGCAGGGTAAATATCCGTGCATCTTCGATGTCGAACGATTGCAAAATATCGGGGACCAGCTTGTAGCTTTGATCGAAACCAACGAGCCGCGCATATCCGTATACGGTCATCATACGGGTGTCCTTCGACCGCGCCATCGAAATGCGCAGGTCGCCGCCATACCGGCCGATCGTGTCGGGCTCGACGACCCGCGGTTGCTCGGGAAGACGTTGCGCCACCGGCGGCAATGCGCCCGCCTTTACCTGCTCGGCCAATGCCGGCGTCTCGCTGAAACCCTCTGCCGCCGCGCCGGTCGCGGTCAGCGCCAGGACAAGCAGGGGGGCTAGACAGGTCTCGATTAGTTTTTGCCGTACGCTCATGCGACCTCCGGTAAAGTGCCATGCTCGGGATCGGCGCGCACATAATGACCATTCTTCAATTCGATCAGCCGGGGGCTGTAGTGCCCATTGATGGTAAAGGGTTCCGGCCACGCCTCGGGCGCCGATGCGCGCCCTTCCATCAGGGCCGAGAGGTCGAGCCGCTGGTTGATGTCGGGTTCCGGCACCGCCGCCAACAGCGCCTTGGTATAAGGGTGCACCGGGTTGCGGAACAATTCGGCGCGCGGCGCCAGTTCGACCAGCCGGCCGGCGCACATAACGGCGATGCGGTCGGCGATGTAATCGACAACGGCAAGGTTGTGACTGATGAATAGGTAAGTCAGGCCCAGGGCGTCCTTCAGATCTTTGAGCAGGTTTAATATCTGCGCCTGGATCGAGACATCGAGGGCGCTGACCGGTTCGTCGCAGATCAGCAGGTCGGGTTTCAACGCCAGCGCCCGGGCGATGCCAATGCGCTGGCGCTGGCCGCCGGAAAAACTGTGCGGGTAACGGTTCAGGAAACGTGGGTCGAGGCCGACCAGGCGCATCAGTTCGCGGACGGTCTCGGTGCGGCTCTCCGGGGTGCCGACATTATGAATAATCAGCGGTTCGGTAATGATCTCGAACACCGTCATGCGCGGGTTCAGCGAGCCGAAGGGGTCTTGGAAGATGAACTGAATTTTTGTGCGGAAATCTTTCAGCGCGTTGCCCTTCAGCGCTAATACATCGACCGACGTCCCATGATCGTTGAAGACGACGCTGCCGCTGTCGGGAGACAGGGCGCGCATAATCATCTTCGATGCCGTGGTCTTGCCGCAGCCGGATTCGCCGAC
>JBLHHE010000124.1:0-6407 GCA_047616465.1 Alphaproteobacteria bacterium | reverse complement strand
GTCGATCCTATGTTCGTGCATCAACTGCACCATACGGTCGCGCGAACCGGCACTGTAGGCCGCGATAGCCACCCGCTGACCCTCCGCCCGGTCATTGTCGATGCGCTGGCCGACGGCTTCGAATAAGTCGACGTCGGGCCGGTTGCGGGCATCGGAAAAATCGTGCGCGCGGCGCCCCTCGATGGCGACGGATCCCGGCGGGGACGCCGGCGCATGGAACGTGTCGAGATGTCCCACGACCCGTTCGCCGAGACCAGACCGCCATTCGTCTTCGGTGAGGTATAAAGCGTCCGGCGGTAGTGGATTGTAGACCGTCTCGTCGTCGCCCCCCGCCCCCTTCTTACCTGCCGGGCCAAGCTCAACGCGCGCATTGTAATAGTCGGCGATTAACTCGTGACGCGCCGTTACCGCGTCGGCGCTCTGCAGCCCGATGAGGACCGGTCCGCCCACATAATCGAATATGGTCGCCAGAGAGTCGTAGAACAGCGGTAGCCAATGCTCCATCCCGGGGTGGCGAACGCCGGCGCTAACCGCCTCGTACAAGGCATCGTTGCTGCGGGCGGCGCCAAACATTTCCCGGTACCGGCTACGGAATTTTTCAGCCGTGCCCTCGGCCAGGATCACTTCGCTAGCCGGCATCAGGTTGAAGCCGTCGCGTTCGCCGATGGTTCGCTGGCTCAGGGCGTCGAACCCGCGGATCCCTTCCAAGTCGTCGCCGAACAAATCGAGACGCAATGGATCCTCAGTTCCGGGCGGGAAAACGTCGATGATACCGCCCCGAACGGCAAATTCTCCGGGCTCGCGCACCGTATCGGTCCGCAAATAGCCATTCGCCAACAAAAAAATGGTGAGCTGGCCGGTATCGATGGTATCGCCCAGCCGCGCCGCATAGTGGCTGGCGCCAACAACCTGCGGAGTCGGCAGCCGCTGAAGCGCCGCGCTCGCCGTGGTGACGACCAATATCGGTGCGCCGTCGTCTTCGCCCCGGTTGGTCAGCGCGCTCAACGTGGCCAGACGCGACGCCATCACGTCATGGCGCGGCGGCACCCGGTCGTAAGGCAGGCAGTCCCAGGCCGGCAGCATCAGCACTCTGATCGCGGGTGCGAAAAACCGCACCGCGTCGGTGATCCGCGCCATCGCCGCCTCGTCGCTGGCAACGAATAAGACCGCATGCGACGGCGTGCGGCCCGCCTGGGTCACAAGCTCGGCCAACAGCAACGCATCGCACCCTTCGGGGACGCCGGTAAACGTTACAGTCTGACTGGAATCAAATGGATTATGTTCAAAAAACAATGGTTTATGGTCCAGCCCTAAAGTTTTTCAACATCGACATAACATCCGTATCCCACTCCGACGGCACCGGCTTGCGGCCGCTAATCCACATGAAAAGGTCGGGGTCGCTGTTTTCGATCAAGGCCTCGTATTGGTCGAGCATCTCTGGCGATAAATCCGCCAGATGGCGCGCGACAAACTGCCCCAACAGCACATCGGTTTCTTTGGTGCCGGTGTAACTGCTGCGGTAACGCAAACGCTTGATCCGAAGTTCGTGAGGTTCCACGACACACTGCTCCCCAATAGCGACACCCCCGCCAGCCCACAAACACGACGATTGCTGGTAGGCGGCGCGGCACTGACGTAGGATATAAACCCCTTACCCCACGCTGTCAGCCACCAAGCCTAGTCACGTGGGTCCCAACTGGGGTCATATTCATTGTCCGTTCGCTCACGTCCCGAAATTCTCTTCCCGGTCTTTGCGCCGGTAACTTCGATAAAGGGGGTTGGTCCGCGCATTGGCGCGTTGATCGAGCGCGCCGCGGGGCCGCATATCGCCGATTTAGTCTGGCACCTGCCGACGGGCCTGCTCGATCGACGCTATGCGCCGGTGTTGCGCGACGCCGAACCCGGACGGATCGCCACCCTGACCGTGCGCGTTGAGGCCCACCGCCCGCCGCCCCCTGGCAACCGGCGCGTCCCCTACAGAATTAATTGCGCCGACGAGACCGGCGATATCGTTTTGGTGTTTTTCCACGCCAGGGGCGATTATCTGGAGAAAACCCTGCCGGTTGGCGAACAGCGGGTGGTCAGCGGCGCCGTCGAGATCTTCGACGGCACGCTGCAAATGACCCACCCGGATATCATCGTACCGGTATCCGAGCGCGAATCGGTAATGCAGGTTCATCCCACCTATCCGCTGACCGAAGGACTGTCCCAAAACGTATTACGCCGTGCCATCGTCGAGGCCATTGGCAGGGCACCAGAACTACCGGAATGGCTCGACCCGGCTCTGGTGGCGCAGCGGAGCTGGCCGCGCTGGCACGATGCCGTCGCCAAAGTGCACGCCCCGGCGGACCATACCGACCTGGATCCCCACGAAAGCGCCCGCCAACGGCTGGCCTATGACGAATTGCTCGCCAGCCAATTAGCGATCGGGCTGGTACGCGCCACGACCCGCAAGCGGCCGGGACAGCCGACGGTGGGCGACGGTACGCTGCGCGCCAAGGCGCTGGCCGCCCTGCCCTTCGAGCTGACCGCGAGCCAGATCCACGCCACCGGCGACATCATCGCCGACATGGCATCGGACACCCGCATGCTGCGCCTGCTGCAAGGCGATGTGGGCAGCGGCAAGACCGTGGTCGCTCTAATGGCAATGCTCAATGCGATCGAGGTGGGCCGACAGGCCGCGTTGATGGCGCCGACGGAAATTTTGGCGCGGCAGCATTTCGCCACCATCGCGCCCCTGGCAGAAGCAATCGGCGTATCGGCCGTATTGCTGACCGGCCGGGACAAGGAAAAGGCGCGCCAGCTTATCCTCGACGGCCTCGCGTCTGGCGAGACATCCATCGCCGTCGGCACCCACGCGCTGTTCCAGGCAGACATTGCCTTCCACGATTTGGCGGTCGCCGTGGTCGACGAGCAACATCGGTTCGGTGTTCACCAGCGGTTGCTGCTCGCCGAAAAAGGTGCGGCGGTCGATGTTCTGCTGATGACGGCGACACCGATCCCGCGCACGCTCATGCTGGCGTTCTACGGCGATCTGGACGAGTCCCAGTTGACCGAGAAACCCGCCGGACGCCTGCCCATCGACACCCGCACCATCCCGCTCGCGCGCCTCAACGAGGTGGTAAGCGCGGTGGGGCGCAAACTTGCCGAGGGCGCTAAGGTGTTTTGGGTCTGCCCGCTGGTCGACGAGTCCGAGAGCCTCGATCTTGCCGCCGCGACGGCGCGTCACGCGGCGCTGACGGAAATATTCGCAGGCCGGGTCGGGCTGGTGCACGGGCAGTTGCCCGCACGCGAAAAGGATGCGGTGATGATCCAGTTCGCCGGAACCGCACAAGACGACGGGACCGCGATAGATTTGCTGGTGGCGACAACCGTGATCGAAGTCGGCGTCGACGTGCCCGACGCCACGGTGATGGTAATCGAACATGCCGAGCGCTTTGGGTTGGCGCAGCTTCACCAACTGCGCGGCCGCATCGGGCGCAGCACGAAACCCTCGACCTGCCTGCTGCTATACGCCGACGAGCCGGGGGAGACCGCGCGCGCGCGCCTCGCCATTCTGCGCGAGACCGACGATGGCTTTCGCATTGCGGAGGAAGATTTGCGCTTGCGCGGCGCCGGCGATCTGCTCGGCACGCGCCAATCCGGGCTGCCGGAATTTCGCCTCGCCAGCTTGGAACATCATGGCGATCTTCTGGCCATGGCGCGCGACGATACGAAATTAATCATTGATCGCGACCCGACCCTGAAGACCGCTCGCGGCGAAGCCTTGCGAATTTTGCTTTATCTATTCGAACGGGACGCGGCGGTTCGCCTGGCCCGCGCCGGTTGAGGGAACCCTCGATTAGTCGGCGTCGACCGATTCTTTTTCGATCTCGCCGCTGCTCGCGTTGCTGCTGGGAATTGTCGGCGCGTCGCCATCGGCGCGTCCCACCTTCTTAATTTTCTGCTGATCGGCCGGACGTCTGTCATCGGGGGTCAAAATGCCGCCGGAGATTATCATCTTGATTCCCTCCTCGACGGTCATCGAGAGCACCACCAGCTCGCGGCGCGGCAGAAACAAAAGGTATCCCGATGTCGGGTTCGGCGTGGTCGGCAAAAATACGTTGACCACCTCGTCATCGGTCACGTGCTGCACCTCGCCGATGGTGCTGCCGGTCACAAAGCCGACGGCCCAGCTCCCGCGCCGGGGATACTCGAACAATACGACTTGGCGGAAGGCGTCGGATTGACGCGCCAACACCGTAGAGACGATTTGCTTAGTCGCGCTGTAGATGCTGCGCACCACCGGCATGCGGCTGAGCAGATGTTCGCCGCCGCGGACGATCCAGCGCCCCAGCAGAACGCGGGTCAGGGCCCCGACAAAGGTAATAAACACCAAGAGGACCACCACCCCAAGGCCGGGAATGCCAAACGGCACATAGGTATTAGGGTTATAGGCTTCGGGGATCAGCGGGGTGACCCGCGTATCGATGAAACTCAGCACCAGCCAACTGAGCCAGAACGTGATCCCGACCGGCGCCACCACCAACAGGCCGGCGAGAAAATAGCCGCGCATTCTGGCCAACCCGCCAATTTTATGCGTTTTTTCTCTATTTGGCATGCACATCAATCCGTCTTGGGGCGCATCTGGACACCGGGCTTATCATATAGGGATAAAATCACCCCACGCTATGGCATTTCACGCGAATGCGAGCATTTTGGGCTGCTCTCATCCCTTTGATAAACAATGATAATTATATCCACCGGCCACGGTGGCAGTAGAAATAATATGTCGAAAAGTGGTGCGGCTGAGAGGACTCGAACCTCCACGGGCTTGCGCCCACTAGCACCTGAAGCTAGCGCGTCTACCAATTCCGCCACAGCCGCACAGGTAAGGCCCGCCTGATACGCCACTCGGCGCGGCGGATCAAGGGTGTCACGCGAAACGCGTTTCAACCCCAAAACGTCCCGATGGTGCGGCAGAGAGGACTTGAACCTCCACGGGGTTTCCCCCACAACGCCCTCAACGTTGCGCGTCTACCGATTCCGCCACTGCCGCGCCTTTTCGAGACGGCGGTTATGTACCCGAAGGCCGCCATTGAGGCAACTGCTGCGACCATAGTCCTATATCTTATGAGGCACGCTACCCTTGCTCTTCGGGGGTACCTGGGGACATTATGGAAATCTGAGCAAACCAGGGGTGGCAGGTCTGATATGGCATATAAATCGATACTCGTGCCGCTGGAGGAAAGCGAAGTGCTGAATTCGGTGTTGGCGACCACCTTATTGGTGGCGCGCCAGTTCGACAGCTACATTGAGGGACTTTGCATTCGGCCCTCGCTCGCCGGCGCCATCGCGGTGGGTTTCGAGGGCGGCGTTGCCGCGCTCGCGGGAACCGAAGAGCAATTCGAACGGGAACAGGAAACCCGAACCCGCCGCCTGCAGGAACAGTTCGACGGCTTCGTCAGAGATAACGGATTGAATGTGGCGGCAAGCGCCGACACGGCGGGGCTATGCGCGCGCTGGGTCGAGGACGAAGCGCCGGGTATCGGTCTGTTCGGTCAGCGGGGGCGTGTGTTCGATTTGATCGTGGTCGGCCGGCCAACGCCCGGCGTGCTGACCCCGGCGATGAATACATTGGAAACCGTGCTCTTTGAATCGGGCCGCCCGATATTGATCGCGCCGCCGGCATCGCCGCAGACCGTCGCCCGAAATGTGGTTGTCGCGTGGAACGGCAGCACGGAAACAGCGCGGGCGATGGCCTTCGCGATGCCGTTCATACAAAGCGCAGAGCACGTCACCATCCTCACCGTCGAAGGCGCTTTGGTTCCGGGCCCCAGCGGCGAAGAGGTCGCCGAGCGCCTACGCCGCCACGATGTAACCGTGGAAGTCGTCAACGCGATGGGCAAACGTTCGCCCGCCGCCGCCGGAATTGTGATGCTCGAGGAAGCGGCCAAGCTGGGCGCCGATCTGCTGGTAAAAGGCGGCTATACCCAGAGCCGGCTGCGGCAAATGATCTTCGGCGGCGCCACCAACCACATCCTGAATGAAGCCAAAATACCGGTGCTAATGGCTCATTAGGGCAACCGCAGAACCCTCTCCCGCGGGGAGAGCGGCTTTAAGCAGATGCCGTAGGAGCGGACGATATTTGCCGCTCGAGCGCGACAACCAACAGCCCGACGGCCGATTGCAGGGCGCTGAATTTACCCTCGGCGCGATCGACCCGCTCGACCAATCGTTCGTTCGCCGGTTCGCTACGATCGGGCGGCGGTAGTTCGCGGCGGGTTGTCAGATTATCCAGTGACGCTTGCATTTGCTGCCGCAAGACCTGCTCGCGTTCGTGAAGCTGCAATAGCTGATCGACCCGGTTGTTTAGGCGTTCCTGCTCGCGGAGCAACCGGGTGAGTTCCGTCCTTTGAAGTTCGATG
>JBLHHE010000123.1:0-6409 GCA_047616465.1 Alphaproteobacteria bacterium | reverse complement strand
GTCGCGCGTCGACTCCGCCTCTGCCAAATGGGTCTGGAATTTGATCGCGTCGGCGCCGGCTTTCGCCGCGGCGTCAATAAAGGCGTGCGCCGTCCCCAACGATCCGTCATGGGCTTGCGCGACCTCGGCAATCAGATAGCCGGGCGCGCCCGGGCCGATCTTGCGTTCTCCGATTTCGAAGTAGCTGGTCATGCTAGCCGGCCTGCCGCAACGCGGTATCGGGCGTCGCGCCCAAGTTCGTCATCAAGGCGCAGCCATCATCGAGAATGCGCTCGATCTCGGCGCGGAAAGTGGCGCGGAAAATCCCCATCAGGCGCGCATAGGCCGCCGCGTCGGGCGCTCGGTTCAGATAGTAAGCCGCGATCGGAACCATCGACCGCGCAGAGCCTCCAATCATGATGGTAACGCCGCCAAACTTATCGACTGCGGAGTCGAGGAAACGACGCAAACGCCGGTCGAACAGGTGAATGTCGTCGGCGCCCTCCAGGTTCTCATCGAGATGGCCTCGCAGCGCCGCCGCAAATTCGTCCCAACTGTTGGCGACAGCGGAAACATTCTGGTCGATCAAAAAGGCGCCAGGCGAGTAATGCTCGGAACCTGTTTTGACGGTCTCGGCCACCGCTATTTTGTCGAGGGGGGCATTGGTCAGGGCCAACTCGCCCGGCGGCAACGGCTCCGCGCCGGCAATCATCACTCCATCGCTGCAATTATGAACTGTCAGCCCGGCGGCGTCGATGACCTGCTGATGGACCCATCGGCTCCACAAAAAATAGGGATTGGTTAGAACTTCACCGCCGAAATTCCCGGGCGCGCGCTGGGGAAATTCGATGGCGCGGTCGGGGTAGCTGTCCAGCGTATAATAAGCTGTCTCGCTCGTATGGTGATGGCTGGCATCCTTCGCGCCGCAGTCGCAGCCGAACAGGTAGATGTCGCGGAACCCCAAGGTCGCGGCCAGGGTCAACGCCGCATTAGCGGAATAGGGCGACGTGGCATCGACCGCGAAATGGCCTTGGCCGAACATCTTCGTCGAGCTAAGCGCCGACCGCACGAACAGAAATTTCTCGTCGAACAGTTCGGTCACGCCGGGCCTCACGGTGGTCGACGCCACCAACCGGATAGGACCGAACGTATCGCCATCGAACCGGTCGCGGCTGCGCGCGCGGATATGTTGCAGGCGATCGGCGGTCGGCTGGGTATTTTCCTTTTCGACCTGAAAGTCGGGGACAATGCCCTGGTGGAGCAGCGCCTGCAGCGTCGACCCGGCGGAAATGATGATCGCCCGGTCCTGCCATTTGCGGATGACTTCGATACTTTCGTCGAGCGACGGCCCCGCGCCGATGACAAAAACCGGTACGCTGATCGGCTCGCGCACCTTGCCCTCGACAAACCAAAAACCGTGGGCGGTGACATTAGCGACGGTGTTTTCGACCATCAGTTTTTCGTCGGCGTAATAACCTTTAAGACCCGCGCTCATGCCGGCGAGTTCGCTGAACTTGGCGGCAATCCCTTTAGTCATGTCATTCTGGTAGTGGAGATAAAGATACGTCCCATCGATCGCGCTCTCGCCGAAACGCCCCAGCAAGAGTTCGAGCTGCTGTTGGATGCTGGCCGGATCGCCGCCGGCGATAATGTCGAGGGTCGCCCCGGCTGCTTCGCACTGGCCCCACAATTCCTGCCAGTCGAGGGCTGAGAGACTATGGATCAAAAATTCCGCGATCGGTTCGACAAGGACCACATGCCGCGGACGGGTTGTGCTTACCAATTCAGGAAGGTGCAGACCAAGCCCGATGCCAACCACCAGCAAGACGCCGCCACGGTCGGGCAGCGGTTGCGCCAGCCAATCGTCAGCGGCGGCGGCAAAATTGGATGCCATTGTGCTGGTGCAGTCATCGTGCAGAACGTCCAGGTTCGGCGCCTCGGCGGCAATCCGCGTCGGCCCTGTCATGTAGGACGCCACCTGTTCAGCAGCGAATTCGGCAGCCGGGCGATTGTACAAACGGCCCGCGCCCAGATCGATATCGGTGATGTGGTCGTTATCGTCGAAAACCGGCTGGGTCAGTTCGGTTTCGCGGACACGCGCGATCTCTGCGACAGCCGGATAGGCGGAGGTGAAAAACAAGATGTTTTTCTCGTACAGAGACGTTTCGGCCATTAACGATCAACACTGATGCAGCGGCGCGCCGGCGGTGCGCCTTTCGGTGTCACCCATTCAAGGCCAATATGATTAACGCAAGCCTAAGATAGGGCCGCGTGAGCCCCGTTTTCAGCCGATTTGCACCGATTCGTCTGCTTCCGGCACGGTTGCGGCCGCGGCCGGCGCCACGGCACCCGATTCCAACCCGGAATCGGGCGAAACCTGCGATGCGATAACCGCCCGATGAACCCGCGGCGGCTGTTTCCAAGATTGCGTTGCGAAGGATCCGCAATGACCACACACCGCCGACCAATCATCGGCCACTGTTCCGCAACTGGCGCACACCCAGGCTTTATCGGCCTCGGCCTCGGCGGCACGATCGATCCAGCGCCGGGCCGCCTCATCGTCTTGCGCCTCCGCTTCCACTAAGCGCGCCCACAAGCGAAACACCCGCGCGGTCGGCGCCAGGGATTCCAGCGCTTGCAGTTGTTGCTTGGCCTCGCCCCACAGCTTCGCCTCGACCGCGGCCTCGGCAATGGCGAACCGGCTTTCCGGATGGTCACGATTTTCCTTGGTCAGTTGGGCTATGGCGCGATAACGGTCAAGCGGCGCCGCATCGCCTGTAATATCCAGATACGCAGCGCTCAATGCCGGGTGGGGCGCCACCCGCCAGGTTCGTTCCAGCACTTTTCGCGCACGCCGCACGCGGCCATCGTCGGCCACCAGGCGCGCTAGTAACGCGGCGGCAGGGGGATGGGCGGGGTCGAGGTCGTGGGCCCGGCGAACCTGCTCGAACGCATCGGACAATGTGCCGCGACCCAGAGCAGCCTGGGCCCGCTCGGTCAACAGCGCGGCCTGCTGGCGGCGGCCCACCTCGGCCGGTAACCGTTTGCGCCGCTGTGCTTCTTCCACGAGTTTTTGCGCTGCCCGCCATCGGCCGGCCTTGCTGTGCAGAGATATCAATGTATCGAGCAGCCACGGCGCCGACGGCTGTAGCGGGTAGGCGCGCTGGGCATAATCCAACGCCCGGTCGTCATCGCCCTCGCGAAGGGCCTGCAGGATGAGGCCGCGCAGCCCGAGAAACTCGGTCTCCGGGCGCTCCAGCATTTGTTCGAAGCAGAGCCGCGCCGCCGCTTCATCGCCATCGAGTTGCGCTGCCTGCGCCGACAGAAGCAATGTGAGGGGCGGCGCTTTCAGCAGGGAATCCGCGCGGCGCGCCAGCTTGCGGGCCGCCGGCGCGTCGCCTGCCGCGACTGCAGCCAGGCCATCGGTCAGCGCACGATATCCGGTCGCTTCACGGCGATGACGGCGCGACGTCAAAAACTCGCCCGGCCGCCGGCGCACCCAACGCCATCCGGCGTATAAAGCCGCCGCAACAACAACAACGGCAAACACCGCCAGCGCCAATACGCCGAACGACGTTTCAATCCGCCAGCCCTGCCAGTCGATCGACACCGCGCCCGGCCGGTCGGCCAGCCAAACCGCAATCGCCACAACGATGGCGACCTCGATGAAAAAGATCAGGGCGCGCCGCATCACGAACCGCCGCTGCCCGATTGCAGCCGCGCAATCGCCAACGCTTCGATCTCGCCGACCGCGATGTCGGCGTCGAGACGCGCCCGTGCGCCGTCCAACCAACTAGCCGCCGCAGACGCGGCCGCGCCCGATAGATCATCCAATTCGGCAACCGCGCCGGCGAAGTCGCCACCGAGCAGTTTCCCTTCGGCGCGGGCGATCCGTGCGTCGGGCGTATCGCCGGGCACATCAGGGCCTATACGGCGAACCGACGCGACACTGCGGATTCGCTGCAGCGTTCGATCCGTCCAACCGGCCGCGGCATCGACCTCGGCGGCGCTGACGACGGCGCGCGCCACGCTGGAAAACGATCGCGTCAAGGCGTCGCGCGTCGGAATGCCGGCCCCGGCCCGCCCGGTAAGCCGGTCGAGGATCGCCCCGATAGTGGCGTCGCCGGCGGAAGCGGCACGTAGGTTTATCAGGACGTCTTGATAGGGTGCTCCTTTGTCCATCGCGCGCTGCAATCGACCGGCGGCCAATGCCAGGCCGACAGAATCGTTGACATTCTGCGCGGTACTCGATCGGTTCTCGCCCAGCGCGGCGAGTTGCTGGCGCAATTGGGCGATTTCGCCTTGCGCCGCCGATAGGGCCGCTGCGGCGGCCTGAGAGTCGCGAGCAGCGCGGCGTTGCGCTTGTTCGAGCTCGGATTCAGCTGACTGCAGGCGGGTATCAAATTCCCCGAGTCTGGTTGCCGATGCGGAATTTACGGTCTGTGCCCCGGCAACCCGGTCGATTTCGCCCCGCAACTGCGTGATATCGGTAGAGAGTTGGCGCTGAGAGGCGCCGTCCGCAGCTTCTTTCACCGCCGCTTCCAGCGTATTGAGCCGGTCGGATATTTCGGCACTATCGCCACCCTGCCCGGCGCCCTGACCGCCGTCGCCCCGCAATATCCAGCCCCCGGCGCCCAGGGCGATAATTAATGCGACAACTGCGACGGCGAGCGCGGCCCGGTCACTTCTTGGCCCATCGCCTTCGCGCTTTTGCGGAGGCGCATGCGAGGCTTTGGCTTCTGCTGGTCTGCCGGAAGATACCGCCTCGGTCGCTTCCGAGACGCTGCCGATACTACTGAGGTCCACGTCATGCGCCGCGGCGGCGGCCAGGATGTCGTCTGCGCGGTTTGCCGGGATAGCATCGCGCTGTTTCCACCCTTGAACCGTGCTCACAGGCACGTCGAGTTTATGAGCCATCGGCCGAATGCCGCCAAACGCCTCTATAATGGCGGCGGTATCGGCTAGGTTGAAATCTTCGCGGTCGTTCATCTCGGGTCCAGCGCTGTTTTAGCGTACGTGCGTACGAGTACACCCCAAATAGCAGGGAAATCATAGCAGGTTTGGGGCCAAACGTAAGTATCTGCGCACACGTACGCTATATTTTATCCATCAGCACGGCAATTAGCGCGGCCTGGTCGGGCGTCTGGGCTGTGCGGATTTCGGCGAAGGGCAACGCTGCGGCGGCTTCGGCGACAGCGGGGCTAAGGCAGCCGGCAATAATTCGCCGGCAGTTGGACTGCACTCCAGCCGCGACGACCAGTTTGGCGAAAAGCGCCGCGGTTCGGGGCGAATAAAACAAGGCCGCGTCGATAATGCCGTCACTTAGCGCGCTGCGCGCCGCTTCCGGCAGCGTATCGACAGCCTGCGCCCGATAGAGCTGGCTGCGGCGAACCTCGAAACCATGGCTCTCCAACGCGCCGGCCAAATCACCGGCGACGGCGCTGCCAGCTGCATGAACCAGCGCACCGTCTTGTGGCGTGCGACGCTGCCGAACCAGTGTCGCCAACGCCGCAACATCTCCATTGGCGCTGGTGACGCGGGCAAACCCATTGTCCCGTGCCGCTGCAGCGCTGGCGTCGCCAACCGCGAACACGGGGAAATCCCGGTTCGCCGTAGTGTGCGCCAGCGCCCGCGCACCGTTGGCGCTGGTCACCAGCACAGCCTGCACACCCGCCAGATCAAGCGTCGCGCCGGCGATCTCGCTGATATCGATCAACGGCGCCATCACCGTTTCGATATTGTGCTTGGCCAGAAGCCGCGCCGTTTCTTCGCCATCGTGACGCGGCCGGGTGAGCAACACCCGCAGGGCAGGCGCGCCGGTCACACCAGATCTTCGAAGAATTTTGGCCCGGCGCGGCGGCGTAACTCCTCGCCAACAGCCGCACCGAGGGCGATGGCGTCACGGCTATCGCCGGTCGCCTGGAAGCGCTGCAACCCGCTGCCGTCGGGCCATACCAGCATGCCGTCCAGCGTGATCCGGTCGCCGTCGAGGATCGCCAGCCCGCCGATCGGCGTCCGGCAGGTACCGTCGAGCGCCGCCAGCATGGCTCTCTCGGCAACCACGCACAGTGCCGTCGGTCCATCGTTGAGGGGCGCCAGCAACGCTGCGATGTGCGCGTCGGCGGCGCGGCGTTCGATGCCAACCGCACCCTGGGCGACGGCGGGCAAGAATTCGGCCGGCTCGAGTATCGTCCCAATAGCGTCGGCCCGGCCCAGCCGCTTGAGGCCGGCCACGGCGAGCAGTGTGGCGTCAACCTCGCCGGCGGCAAGCTTTTCCAGACGGGTGCCGACATTGCCGCGCATAAAGGTAATGGTGAGATCGGGACGGGTGGCGAGCAACTGGGCGCTGCGGCGCATGGAGGCGGTGCCGATCCGCGCGGCCTCGGGTAGCGCCGCAATCGACGCCGCGCCCAAAAGCGTATCGCGGGGG
>JBLHHE010000122.1:0-6421 GCA_047616465.1 Alphaproteobacteria bacterium | reverse complement strand
GGCATGGCCATGCACCCGCGGTTTCTCGCTGAGGATGGTTCTAACGACAGGGATGCCAGTCCGCTCTTTACGATCGCTCGAACCCCACCCTTTTATATGTGTTGGGGTGATAACGATTTGCAGCCCCTGATCCCGCAAGCTGGAAAAATGGTGGATGCGCTGCGCGCCGCCGGTGGCGACGTCACGACGCTGATATTGACCGAGCGCAATCATTCAGCGGTGTCATATGAGTCTGGAAAGGCGGATGGTCAGTGGCTGCCAGGGGCCCTCGACTGGATGGCGTCCCACTAGGCAAAGCCCAGATTTATTATGCGTATTCTCGTAACCGGCGCGAACGGTATCACCGGCCACACCGTTATTCGTCACCTTGTTGTACGGGGCGCGGAAGTGACCGGCCTGGTCAGCAAAGAAACGTCTCAAGCGGCCATCGCCCAATTAGGGGCGGCGCCCGCCGTCGGTGACTTGCGTGACGACCAGGCGTTGCGCCAAGCCATGGCGGGGGCCGAGCGCGTCTACCATATCTGCCCCGCCTGGGTGTCTGATGAAGTAGAAATCGGCGAAGCCGTGATCGCCGCCGCCCAGGCATCGGATATATCGCTGTTCGGCTATCACAGCGTCATCGCGCCCCACCTTGAAGAGATCCCTTCCCATTGGGCCAAAATGCAGGTGCAAATGGCGCTCATGCAATGCGGCCTGCCGTTCTCCGTCGTCCAACCCGCCGCCTATATGCAAAATCTGGGGCAGGTCCTGAAAAAGGGCGAATTGGCACAGCCCTATCGTGTCGACGCGCCGCTATCGTGGGTCGATGTCGAGGATGTGGGCGAGGCGGTGGCACTACTGATGACAAAACCCAACCAGGGTGGCGGCACCTATGAGCTTTGCGGAACCGATGTTCCTCTGACAACAAGAGATATCGCCGAGACCCTATCGCAGTCCCTTCAACAGCACATCGAAGCGCGCGCATGTCCGGTCGAGGATCTTGTCCAACACCCGCCCTTCAACGGCTTGGATGCGGCCCAGCTAGATCGGCTTGAAGGATATTTTCGCTTCATAGACGCGTTCGGCATGCGGGCCGGAAACCCTAACGTTTTGACGCCGATCCTCGGCCGCGCGCCGACCCCGTTCAGCGCGATTGCCGAACGTCTGGTGGGCCGCGCCTAATGGCAAATGCCGGGTTAGTTATCGATGCCAGCGTCGAAGTTGAAGCCTATATCGCTCATCTGCGCCAGCGTCGCCGCACCGAATTGCTTGGCGATGTCTTCACCCAGGCTCGGGGCGAACGCGACCCTATCGAATTCGTCGCCTGCCGGGGTCTGGATCACCACAAACAGATAGCCAAGCTCATCAGAAATATTGGTGAAGTTGCGGCTAACGCCGGGAGGGACGGAGATGAAGTCGAGCGGCTCGAGAATGGTGCTGTTCTCGCCCTCATCGCCCCAGGCGATCTTGAAACGGCCGCGGACGCAGAAAAAATTCTCGACCGTAGTCTCATGAGCATGCAGCCCCGGGCTGTTGCCGGGAGGGCATTCGGCCAGGGAAATTGTAATGCCGGGCGCGCCTTTGATCGGCGCAATGCTATTCCGGCCGGCCCAACCCTCAGGCGACATCACTGGATAGACGCTCTTGGCGGAAACCATTTCCATGGCGGCCGGCGGAATGCCCTTCGCATCGTTCTGGGTCTGCTTGTAGGGTTTCAGCTCACCAAACCGGGCGGTGCGGCGGCTCATTTCCTCGGCAGATACATTGATCGTTTTCATCGTGGACACCCTCTGGCTAATTTTGCAGCGATAATGAACCGGTCACACGGCTGGGTCAAAGGCCGTTTCAGGCGAGCGGAGAGCCAAATCCGATGATTTTAATTAGTGGCGCAAACGGCACCGCGGGGCGCGCGGTAATCGCCCACCTTGTGAGGCGAGGGGCCGCTGTGCGGGCTTTGGTCAGTAACCCGGACTCCGCCCGATCCGTCGAGGTGCTCGGCGCTACGCCGATTATTGGCGATATGCGCGACGCTGAAGTGCAACAGCGCGCGCTAGCTGGGATCGCGATCTTCTACCATATTGCGCCAGGACTGATGGTGGATGAACTCGCGGTGGGCCAGCAGTTTATCGCCCATGCGCAAGAAGAAGGCATCGAACATTTTGTCTTGCACGGGGTAAGTTATCCCTACGCGCCCAACATCGATTTCCACTGGACCAAGATGAAGCTGGAAGCCGAGCTGCTCAAATCCGGGCTCGACTTTACGATAATACGGCCGACCCAGTTCATGCAGAATATTACGTGGTCGCTGCCTCAAATTCTCCAGTCTGGCGAATTCGCCTTGCCCTATGCCCCTGAAAAACGAATGGGGTTCGTCCATATCGACGATTTAGGCAAGGCCGTAGCGCGTGTTTTGACCGAGCCTGGCCACGCCGGCGCCACTTATGAACTCTGCAGCACATCGCAACCGATCGATCGCTACGACATCGCGGCAGCGCTTTCCGCATCATTCGGCGTCGAGATCCGTGCCGTGCGGTGTTCTTTCGATGACTTGCAGGGCTCTCACTTCTTTTCGTCCCT
Organism: Alphaproteobacteria bacterium; assembly: GCA_047616465.1. Taxonomy (GTDB): domain Bacteria; phylum Pseudomonadota; class Alphaproteobacteria; order UBA6615; family UBA6615; genus JABDJY01. The sequence goes on along the minus strand of JBLHHE010000122.1, from coordinate 3,865 downwards.
AAGCATCGACCAGCGGCAGCAATTGGCCAACATGTACGATCACATCGACCGTTTCGGGACTGCCTATTTCAATAACGATGTTTTGGAGATGCTGACCGGCGAGCCTTCTACTTCGTATGAAGAATTTTCCGAAGTATTGAAAAGTACAGTCCCGATAGCCTCTGCCTAATATTATTTCCAACCCAGCCCTAATGCTAAGAGGGTGAATACAGTATAATAAAACAACTATAAGTGGTTATTTTCCAATTTTTTAGTAACAAAATCAGATCCAACGTACCTGTGCATGCCGATTGCGCGGGTTTTAACGAAACATTGATCTATTTCACTGTAATTTGCCACCGACACGAAAAAGCGGCCATTTTTCGCGCTGCCGAAACGGTTTGGACAGCAATGACCAAGAATACGGCTACTCACGAAGACGATAAAACGTCTGCAGCGGACATCGCCTGCGTCACAGAGCGGGACATGTTGCTGAGTGCGTTGGATACGTTATCCGGTGGCCTGATCATTCTCGACTCCCAAAAGCGTGTTGTTGCGGCAAATAAACTCGCGGTCACCCTGCTCGACGTACCGGCCGAACTGGTAGAGCCAAAATCGCCGTTCAGCGATTTCGTACGTTTTGCCGCCGAACGCGGCGATTATGGTGAAGGCGATACCGAGGCGCATTACGAACGCGTTATGGGGCTCCTCGATCATCGGAAGCCGTACGTTATGTTGCGCCGCCGGCCTGACGGCGTGCTTCTTGAAATCAACGGCCACCCGATTGAAGGGGGCGGATACGTAACGCGGTTCAGCGACATCACTGCCGTTAGGCAACAAGAAGATGACTTGGCCGACGCTACCCGGTCGAGCCGTCGGTTCAAAAGATTTTTTGAACTATCACAAGAAATGATGGGTATCGCCGACCAGGACGGCAAACTGCACACGATGAACAACGCCTGGACCGAACATTTGGGCTGGAAGAACGAAGAACTGGGCGCCAAACCGTTCATCGAATTCGTGTCTTCCGGCGATACGGAAAATGTAACGAAAGCGCTTCATGGGCTAGTGTCCGGCCAAAATGCTGCCGAATTCTCGGTGCGGTTTACCTGCAAAATCAGTGATGAAAAATGGCTCGAATGGCACGTCGCCCCCGATAGCGACGGGCAGCTATTCTGTGTTGTCCACGATATCGACGATGCCCGGCAGCATCAGCAGGAATTGGTGCAAGCACGCGCGACTGCCGAAGCGGCCGCGATCTCCAAGGCCGATTTCTTAGCGACCATGAGCCATGAAATCCGCACGCCTATGAATGGCATCATCGGTATATCGAACTTGTTGCTCGACACCGATTTGGAATCCGAGCAACGCCATTACGCGCAGTCGGTGGTCGAGTCAGGCGAAGCGCTGTTGGAGATCATCGACGACATCCTCGACATTTCGAAGATGGAAGCCGGAAAGCTTGTAATGGACGATCAGGAATTAAGTGTCAGTAAAGTCGTCGGTTCAGCAATCGACGTACTGACGCCACGGGCAATGGAAAAAAGGCTCGAACTGGCAACTTACATCGCTCCCGAGATTGCGAGTCCGGTGCGCGGCGATGCCGGAAAACTTCGGCAAATACTACTCAACCTAATCGGCAATGCAATCAAGTTCACCGATACCGGGGCTGTCTCGGTGCGGGCTACGATCGAAAATGAAGGCGTTATGCAGCAAACCGTACGTTTCGAGGTCAAGGATACCGGCATTGGTATCCCCGAAGCCGCGCGCGACCATTTATTTATGCGATATAGCCAAGGCGATGCCTCGACTACGAACAAATATGGCGGAACCGGCCTAGGTCTTGCTATTTGCAAGGAATTGACAGAGCTGATGGGCGGTGAAATCGGTTTCGACAGCACACCGAATGTAGGCACTACGTTCTGGTTTACCATTCGCATGGGCCGGTTGGAATCGCCAGTTCTCGAGGCCAGCAACGCCGAAGAAATCGGTATCACATCCGCAAGCAACGCCACACCTGCTGGATCCAACCACGGCGCTGGCCCTGTTCAAGAAGGCAAAGTTAAAGACGCAAAACGAAATTCGCTACGCGTGTTATTGGTTGAAGACAATGCGGTGAACCAGATGCTTGCTATGGCCATTCTGAAAAAGGCCGGACATCGCGTCGATTTAGCCACAGACGGCATCGAAGGAGTCGAGGCAGTACGCAACAATCTCTATGACGTTGTCCTCATGGACATCCAGATGCCAAATATGGATGGGCTCGAAGCGACCCACCGTATTCGGGCGATGGATGCCCCCGGCAAAGCTAACGTCTATATCGTTATCGATGCGGCCGATTTTCGCAACCTCGAAGAGACAGTCGGCAGTGACGCGGTCGCCAATATGGTCTCAGTCACACTCGCCAGTGCTCCGGCAACGATGGCACTAATTCAGGCAGCCAGCGCCGAAGGCGACCTCGAGAAGATGAGGCAAGAGGCCCATGATATGGGCAGCAACTTTGGTAATTTGGGCGCTGCGAGACTACATGCACACATCATCGAATTGACCAAGGCGTGCCGCGAAGGCCGCGCTGCGCGTGCAAGCCTGCTGGCAAACCAAATGTCCGACATCCTCGACGAAGCAGTGGCGGCCCTCAAAGAGCGTGTAGGCGCATCTGCCTCGCGTGTCGCTTAGGGCGCGAACTATTCACTCGCCCGGCAGCAACGCCGGCATCATCGGACACGCAACATCGAGAACATAGCTACCCGCAGTTTCGGCGCGTAGTAGCAGGTCATCGCGGTCGCAGGCCAAGCTGGTCAGCCATTGTAAATGGCCCAAAACATTACCGTCCCCCAACGACGCCCAAATATCCTCCGACGCCAAATCTTCGTTCGTTAAATCGCAGACCCGCATTGCGAACGGCGGCGGCGCGAGATGTACCACCCAGGGGCCATCGTCGGTGACCACCGTATCGCTCTCGTGGAGTACACCCACCACGTAACCCAACGGTATATCTTCCAACTGAATATCCATCGACGACGGATTGAAAAGCATCGAGCCGAAACCGAGCCGCCGGGCAACCTCTTCGTCGTGAATGGCTTCGATGGCCGATCCGACCAGCTCGGCAATAATGCGCGGATCGGCTTGACGTGGTTCGAGAAACATCAGATTTCCAAGTGCGAAACGGCCGTCGGACTCCAACGGAAAATACAAATCGCTCATCTCTCCACTCGGAATCGCGTCCTCGGGCCGATGGATGACCCGCATGATAAACACCGGTTCATCCAGATGAATGACCCAAATGTCGTCGCCCTCCTCGGAAAAGTCGGACCAACCGAACAAACGCCCTACGATAAATTCTGCCATGGGGTAAGGGGTGCCAAAGAGATCGCGTTAGCGCAAGCACCGAATCCATTGATTTAGTGCGGCACACCGGTTTTTATGCATGCTCAAACGCCGATGAAGGCGAAACAAGCATCCAAATCGGGGAGTCAAGTTCGTGAAAGCGCAGATATTATACAAAGGTGGTGATCCGTTTTCGTTGGAAGACCGGCCCGATCCCACACCCGGCCCGGGCGAAGCTGTGGCGAAGGTTCTGGCCTGTGGTTCGGGACTGACCATTCACCACATTAAAGCGGGGCGAGGCGTAGCCAATTTCCCCATCATTATCGGCCACGAGATTACCGCCGAAATCGTAGAGGTTGGCCCTGGCGATGGTGGCCCTGACAAACTTGCCGTTGGCGATCCGGTGACTGCGTATTTTTACCTGATCGACGGCGAAGATAAGTGGACCCGTACCGGCCGCGCGCCGATCTCGACCGTCAATGCCGGCTATATCGGCCGCCAGATCGACGGCGGTTATGCCGAGTACATCAAGTTGCCGGTCTATAACTTTATCAAGCTT
>JBLHHE010000121.1:0-6481 GCA_047616465.1 Alphaproteobacteria bacterium | reverse complement strand
ACGTTGGCGCCGCGGAGCCGGTCATGGCCGGGCGCGATCACCAAATCGAATTTTTCCAGAGCGACGTCGGGGTTCTGCACCTGTACGCAAAAAGTCCGATCGGCGCTGGCGCGTTTGACCGCCAGCGCCACCGCGACCGATTTACGCCCGGTGCCGATCATCAGATCCGGCCAGGGCGGCGACAGAAGGTCGCCGGATGGCGAGAGTATACTTAGCCGGGCCGGCGTCAGTGCCGGCGGTAGCCAACGCCATGGCGGCGAGAGCGCAATCTTTTTTTCTTCGGCTTGTACGCCCAACACAGCCGCCAGGCCGCGGCACTGGTTGATCATGCCCAACCGGCCGTCGGTCACAATCCATGTCTTGGGCCCGGCGGCTGGGGAATCGGATGAATTTATGTCGGTCAAAAGAAACTCGAGCGGTTAAAAATCAGGTCTGGCACAGATTGAAATATTATTTCAATTTGCTAGCATCGGCGTACCAGCCTATTTACAGCCAATATAGGCGACCGGCCGCGATGATTCCTATTAGCGTGCGTCGTTCTTCTGCGATTATTGGAGAAATGGTGTTTATGACGACGACTTCTGATCTCCCTGACACTGACGTCAACCGGCGGGTCAAGCTCGATGCCATCGACCGTCGTATTCTGCGCCATTTGCGCGACGATGGCCGCATGACCAATGTAGAATTGGCGCGTTTATCGGGAATTTCCGCACCGCCCTGCCTGCGGCGGGTGCGGGCGCTGGAAGCAGCGGGTTATATCAAAGGCTACCATGCCGAATTGGACGGCGAGATTTTGGGCTACGAAGTGTCCTTTCACGCCCTGGTCGGCCTCGATAGCCAAGCCGGTGAAGTTCTATCCGAGTTCGAGGCGCAAGTCGGCGCCTGGCCCGAAGTGCGGCGCTGCGACATGATCCGCGGCGGCGGCGATTTTTTATTGCGTATGGTCGCGCGCAACACATCCCATGAGAACGAACTGACGACGCGGCTGACCAGCGTGGCGCATGTGACAACGGTGCAAACGTTTCAGGTGATACGCACGTCGAAGCACGAATCGGGCGTGCCGGTGGACGACCCGGAATAGCCGTCTAGGTTTACGCGAATCCCTCACCCTTCGAGACGGGCCTATCGGCCCTCCTCAGGATGAGGGTTTTGCTAGTTTATCTGAATCCACATCAACATCCTCATGGTTCGTAGCCGGCGAAGCCGGCGTCTCGAAGCATGCGATCGGCTTGAATGCTGCGCTATTTGAAGCGGACGGAGACGATTTCGTAGTAGCGCACGCCGTTTGGCGTCTGCACTTCGACGCTGTCGTCGGCTTCACGGCCGATTAGGGCCTTGCCGAGCGGCGAGGCGATCGAAATTTTCTTCTTCGCCAAATCGGCCTCGAACTCACCGACCAACTGATAGGTGATTTCATTGCCGGATTCCTCGTCGGAAAGCTTCACTTTGGCGCCAAACCTTGCGGTTTTGCCTTTCAGCTTTGACGTGTCGATGATTTCGGCGCGTTTTGTCGCGTCTTCCAGCTCACCGATACGTCCTTCGATAAAGCTCTGCCGTTCACGCGCCGCGTGATATTCGGCATTTTCCGACAAATCGCCGTGCTCGCGGGCCGTCGCGATGGCCTTAATGACAGCCGGCCGCTCCACGGTCTTTAAATTACGCAATTCGTCTTGGAGGGTCGCGTGACCCTCGGCGGTCATTGGTGTTTTATCCATGATTTCGTCTAAGCGTTTGAAAGTTAAAGTAAAATTCACCAAAAAAGCCCACATCCGAACGCATTTCAATGCAATCGGTTAAGGCCGTTAGGGCAAAACTATGCCACAAGATCGTTAAAACGACGTGTTAAAATAGGACTGCAACGGCGCGACTTCAATACCACCGGTGCTCATTGCTTCAATTGCCATCAGGGCGGCCCGTGCGCCAGCGACAGTGGTATAGTAGGGAATGCTCTGGGTTAGCGCGGTTCGCCGCAGGCTGTAGCTGTCGGCAATCGATTGAACCCCTTCGGTCGTATTGAACACCAATTGTATTTCGTCGTTGGCCATGGCGTCGACGATGTGGGGCCGGCCCTCGAGAACCTTGTTGATGGTCCTGACCGGAACCTCTTGGTCTTCAAGCGCGCGGGCGGTGCCCCGGGTAGCGACAATCTCGAAGCCGAGTTCCGACAAACGCTTGGCAAGGTCGATCACGGCAGCCTTGTCGCGCTCGCGCACCGAGATGAATACCCGGCCCGAGACCGGAACTTTGGTACCGCCGCCGATCTGAGATTTGGCGAAGGCGTGGCCGAAATCTTTATCGAGCCCCATGACCTCGCCGGTCGATTTCATCTCCGGCCCTAAAATCGTATCGACACCGGGGAACCGGGCGAACGGGAACACCGCTTCCTTGATGGCGACGTGGCTATGCTCTGGCGCCATGGCGGCACCGCTTTCGCCGAGCCCGAAACTGGCGAGCAGTTCGCCGGCCATCAGCCGGGCGGCGATTTTAGCGATCGGCACCCCCGTCGCCTTGGCGACGAACGGTACGGTGCGGCTCGCTCTCGGGTTGACCTCGATGATGTAGACTTCATCGTCTTTGACGGCGAATTGAACGTTCATCAAGCCGACGACTTTCAAGGCCCGCGCCAACACGGCAGTCTGGCGGCGGATTTCGTCGAGAACCGGGGCGCTCAACGTGAAGGGTGGCAGCGAACAGGCGCTATCGCCACTGTGAATGCCGGCTTCTTCGATATGCTCCATGATCCCGGCGACGTAGATGTCAGCGCTCGTGTCGGCGAGCGCATCGACATCGACCTCGATGGCGTCCTGCAGGAAACTGTCGAGTAATACAGGGCTATCGCCGGACACCTTTACCGCTTCGGTGATATAGCGAACCACGCCGTCCATATCGTGGACGATTTCCATAGCGCGGCCGCCGAGCACGTAGGACGGGCGAAGAAGCAGCGGAAATGAGAGGGTTCGTGCAACCGCAATCGCTTCCTCTGCGCTGGTCGCGAGACCATTTTCCGGTTGCCGCAGTTTCAATTTATGCAGAATTTGCTGGAACCGCTTGCGGTCTTCGGCCAGGTCGATGGCGTCGGGCGTGGTGCCAAGGATGGGTATATCGGCCGCCTCAAGCGCGTTAGCCAGCTTCAACGGGGTCTGTCCGCCGAACTGCACGATCACGCCTTTGAGGGTGCCGGCCTGCTGCTCTACGCGGCAGATCTCGATCACGTCTTCGGCGGTCAAGGGCTCGAAATAGAGCCGGTCCGAGGTGTCGTAGTCGGTCGAGACGGTCTCGGGATTACAGTTGATCATGATGGTCTCGTAGCCCGCTTCGGTTAGCGCGAAGACGGCATGGACACAGCAATAGTCGAACTCGATTCCCTGGCCGATACGGTTGGGGCCGCCACCGAGAATGATGATTTTCTCGCGCTCGCTGGGCCGCGCTTCGCACTCGCCGGGCTGGGTGGAATCGCCTTCATAGGCCGAGTACATATAGGGCGTCTGGCTGGGGAATTCGGCGGCGCAGGTGTCGATCCGTTTGAAGACCGGCGCCAACGACAGGGTGTTTCGCAATGCCGTCACCGCGGCTTCGGATTGCCCGCTAAGCTCGGCGAGCCTGGCGTCCGAAAAGCCCATCTGCTTCAGGGCCAACAACCCATCATAGTCGACGGGAAGTCCCTTCGTGCGCACCCCGTTTTCGGCGTCGACGATACCGGCGATCTGCTCTAGGAACCAGGGATCGTAGTGGGTGACCCTTTGTATTTCTTCCAGCGGAACGCCGAACCGCATGGCTTGGGCGGCGATCAGCAAACGGTCCGGCGTCGGCCGGCCGAGGGCGGCGCGAACGGCGTCGGCGTCGTAGCCGCGTTCGGCGCCGGCGGGCTGGGCGCCGGGAATTTCGATCTCGTTGAGGCCGGTAAGGCCGGTCTCCATTGAGCGCATCGCTTTCTGCAGGCTCTCGGCAAAGGTGCGGCCAATCGCCATCGCCTCGCCGACAGACTTCATGGACGTGGTCAGGAGGGGTTCGGTGCCGGGAAATTTCTCGAATGTGAAACGCGGAATTTTGGTCACGACATAGTCGATAGTCGGCTCGAAGCTTGCCGGTGTGACGCCGGTAATGTCGTTGTCCAGCTCGTCGAGGGTGTAGCCGACGGCCAATTTCGCCGCGATCTTGGCGATCGGAAATCCGGTCGCCTTCGAGGCCAGGGCCGAGGAGCGGCTGACCCGCGGGTTCATCTCGATGACGACCATGCGCCCGTTTGCCGGATTGACCGCGAATTGCACGTTCGAGCCGCCGGTATCGACGCCGATCTCGCGCAGGCACGCGATCGAGGCGTCGCGCATGATCTGATATTCTTTATCGGTCAGGGTCAGCGCCGGCGCCACGGTAATCGAATCGCCCGTGTGAACGCCCATTGGGTCGATATTTTCGATCGAGCATACGATGATGCAATTGTCGGCGTGGTCGCGCACGACCTCCATCTCGTATTCTTTCCAGCCCAGCACCGACTCCTCGACCAGAACCTCCGATACCGGCGAGGCGGCCAGGCCCCCTTCGACGATTTCAAAATATTCGTCGCGGTTATAGGCAATGCCGCCGCCGGTGCCGGCCAAGGTGAAACTGGGCCGGATGATGGCGGGCAGGCCGACGAACTGCAGGCCCTCTTCCGCCGATTGGCGGTCCTTGACCAGCACGCTGACCGGCGATTCCAACCCGATCTGCGACATGGCCTCGCGGAACTGCAGCCGGTCCTCGGCTTTGTCGATGACGTCGGCCTTGGCGCCGATCATCTCGACGCCGAGCCTCTCTAAGGTGCCGTCGCGGGCCAGGGTCAGGCAGGTGTTCAGCGCGGTCTGGCCGCCCATGGTCGGCAGGATGGCGTCGGGGCGCTCCAACTCTAAAATTTGCGCAACAATTTCGGGCGTGATGGGTTCGATATAGGTGGCGTCGGCCATCGACGGGTCGGTCATGATGGTCGCCGGGTTGGAATTCACCAGCACCACCCGGTAGCCCTCTTCGCGCAGCGCCTTGACCGCCTGAGTGCCCGAATAGTCGAACTCGCAGGCCTGGCCGATGATAATCGGCCCGGCGCCGACGATCATGATGGATTTAATGTCAGTACGTTTGGGCATGGTCTATTGCGCCCCCTCGATCATCCCGACGAAACGCTCGAACAGATAGTGAGCGTCTTGCGGGCCGGGCGAGGCTTCGGGGTGGTATTGCACCGAGAATACCGGGCGGTCGGTGACGCGCAGGCCTTCCAGGCTGTTGTCGAACAGCGAGCGGTGGGTAGCGAAGACGTTCTTCGGCAGCGACTCATCCACCACCACGAAACCGTGGTTTTGGCTGGTGATCTCGACCTTGCCGGTCGCCAAATCCTTGACCGGGTGATTGGCGCCGCGATGGCCGTGATGCATTTTCTCGGTCTTCGCGCCGAGCGCCAGGGCCAGCATCTGATGACCCAGACAAATGCCGAACGTCGGTACGCCTGTATCGATTACCGTGCGAATCATCGGCACCGCATATTCGCCGGTCGCCGCCGGATCGCCGGGGCCGTTCGATAAAAACACCCCATCGGGTTTGTGGCGCAGCACGTCCTCCGCGCTGGCCGAGGCCGGCACCACGGTGACGCGGCAGCCCAGATCGGCCAGACAGCGCAGGATGTTGTGCTTGGCGCCGAAATCGACGGCGACCACATGATGTTTGGGGGCTTTTGCCTCGCCGTAACCCTCACCCAGGCGCCAGCGCGTTTCGGTCCACTCATAGGTTTGGGTGCACGATACTTCGCTGGCTAAATCCATGCCCTCCAGGCCCGGCCAATTGTTGGCGGCGGCTTTCAGGGCGGCCGGATTAATCGTGTCTTCGGGCTGGTGCACGATGGCGCCGGTCGGCGCGCCGCCGTCGCGGATGGTGCGGGTCAGCCGCCTTGTGTCGACGCCGGCGATGCCAACCAAATTCATCGAGCGCAGCCAGGCGTCGAGATGTTGCGTCGAGCGCCAGTTCGCCGGGTTGGTGACGTCGGCGCGCAGGATGCAGCCCCGCGCGGCCGGAACGTTGGTCTCGACATCCTCGGGGTTGGTGCCGACATTGCCGATATGGGGGAAGGTGAAGGTGATGATTTGGCCGGCGTAGGAGGGATCGGTCATGATCTCCTGATAGCCGGTGATCGAGGTGTTGAAACAAACCTCGCCGACCGCCGCGCCGGTCGCGCCAACGCCGCGCGCCCAAAACACCGTGCCGTCGGCGAGAACCAACGCACCGGTCGCCCATTTGGGCTGGTTCCGGTCGTTGCGCGCGTCAGCGGCCATTCGAATGGATTCCTGTTCGCGGGGCGGCGTGAGGGCCGCCCGGGATGAATTTTACGGCTGAGGCCCGGTGTCGAGCCACGCGCACCGTGCATCGGCGCGCAAATTGCGCGTTGTTTAAGCCAGCCAGTACGAGTCGTCAAGCATTGGTGAAAATAGGAATATTGTTTGAAAACAATTAGTTATGGGGT
>JBLHHE010000120.1:0-6528 GCA_047616465.1 Alphaproteobacteria bacterium | reverse complement strand
GCTGGGCGCACGATTCCGGTCACACGGTTTCGGCGGCGTTGATTGAGCAACTCCGCATTAGCTCGCAAGCCTTCGATCCCGAGGAACTGCATAATCTCTACGCCCTGGTGCGCCGCCAGGCCCCTAATTTAGGCCTCGATCGTGGACGCTTAAACGATGTCCGCTACCTTCTGCGCGCCTGCGCACGCGGCAGCGATGAACTGGTCGCCAATTCCTGTGCGTCCATGTTGTCGGATTTTGCCCGTCACCCCGTAAACGCCGAAGATTCCGGTTGGTACTGGAACAAGGCGGTCGAACTGATCGACGCCATTTGCGATGTCGGCGATGGACCGGCATCGGCGGGCGCTCAAATAGAGCACCACGCCAACACCCAGGCCCAGCGGATTCGCGCTCAGGAAACCTATGGACCGATGTTCCAGCGGCTCTTTAAAACAAAAAAGAAACGCTCGAAGACTTCGGCTTAAATATCTGTTTTAAAAGGCATTTATTCTTCTCGGGACAGCTAATTCGCCTGCCTCCGCGTTGTAATTATGCGCCCTGCCCCCACATAAATAGCAACACAAACGGCAAACGGGGAAGCTGTGGGAATTGCTGAAACCATCGCCCTGACACTGGGCGTCGCCTGGGCCAGCGGCATCAATCTATACGCCGCTATCGTCATGCTCGGATTACTGGGCACCACCGGAAATATCGATCTTCCACCGGATCTGCTGATTTTGCAGAATCCGCTGGTGATTGCCGCCGCCGGGTTCATGTACATCGTCGAGTTTTTTGCCGACAAAGTACCGGGCGTCGATACTGGTTGGGACACGATCCACACTTTCATCCGAATCCCCGCTGGCGCGGTTCTGGCTGCCGGTGCGGTCGGCGACGTCAATGCCGGCGTCGAGCTAGCAGCGTTAATTACCGGCGGCACCTTGGCCGGCGTAACCCATGCCACAAAGGCCGGATCGCGGGCGCTGATCAATACCTCGCCCGAGCCCTTCACCAACTGGACCGCCTCGATCGCCGAGGACTTAGCCGTCTTTGGCGGTCTTTGGGTCGCGCTGCATCATCCCTGGGTGTTCATTGGGCTGCTGGTCGCGTTCATTCTTCTGATGATCTGGCTGCTGCCCAAGATTTGGCGCGGCATCAAGGCCCTGGCGCGCGCCATCGGCCGGTTGTTCGGCCGAAAGCCGGAACCCGAAGTGGCAGCCGCTGGCGCCAGTTCGAGCACGAGCAGCCGCCAGAGCGATGACACGCCGGAGATCGCCTTGTCCTTGCCCTCGGGGGGTGACGAGCCGCGATAGGGCTTCCTTTAGCTAGACAGCAACTGGCGCAGTTTGGCGACCGCTGCGCCAGGTGAATTCAACACCGGAATGTCGGTCACCGCAGCAACCGCCGGCGCCGCCCGCGATAGTGTGAATTGCGCGAGTGCAATGACATCGCAGCCTTCGATTGTCCCAGCAACCTCTGCGACCAGCCGGTCGTGCAGCGCCGCATCGCCGCCAGCCAGGGCATCGAACGCGCCATCGACAACATAGGGGACCAGCTCAACCGTCTGCCCTCTTTTTGCCGCCATATCTTCGATTTCAACCGCGATCGTCGGGATGGTAGCGGCGACCGTCGCGACCACAGCAATGCGCGAGCCCTGATTGAGCGCTTTCTCGATCATCGCGTCGTTCGGCTTCAACATGGGTAGACCAAACTCGGTAATGCACGCATCGATGCATTCGCCGAACGCCGAACAGGAATACAATATGCCCTCGGCGCCGCGCTCGACGGCATAGCGGGTGAGGGTTTGAAACGCGCCGTACATTTCCGGCACCACGCCGCCGGTCTCGCGGACCCATTGGAACAGGCCGTCTTCCAGAATATTGCTGATCCGCGCCTCCGGCCAATCTTCGGCGAAGGCGTGCACGGCGGCTGCCATGGCGTCTTTATGGACGGAAAACAGGACGATATTGGGGGATTGGGTCATGCCAGGCTCAGTCGGTTATGTTGCCCAACGCGCAGTCGCGTCGGCGTTTCGAGGGGGCGAAAATTCAAGCAGTTCAAGGCCCAAGTCAACATGCTCACGGTTATTCGTTTTCGTTGCTGATGACACCCATGTTAACTTTCCCGCCATGCGATTGATCTTTCTCACCCTTACCATCCTGTTCGCCGCGACCTCGATAGGGTTGGCCGCGCCCTCTCTCGCCGCCCAAGAAGGGAGTTGGATCTGCTTGCCGGACGACCAAGTCGCGCCCCAGGTGTTTGTGGATTTCGAAGAGAATATTTATCGCCGGTGCGACCAGAATATCTGTTCCCAATATGACATTTTGGCGGTTCGGAAGAAACCAGAGGCCACCGAGGTGGCGTTTGCGCCGGGCGCAGTCATGAGCGCCGACGACGATGGCAGCCGCTACACGGAAACTCTGAAACAGGGCGACATAACGTCCACCACATCGGGGGCGTGCACCTTCCGGGGTAGTGGCCCCGAACCCGAAATCTTCGAAAAAGAAAAAATGCGGCAGCGTAGCTAAGGCCGAACGACCGCGTAATTCACGACCTTGGCGACGCCTTCTCTCTTCGCGACCGTGGCCAGCGCCTTGTCGAGTTCGTTCTGCGAGCGCGCCCGGCCCAGCAGATAGACGGTGCTGAAAGAGTCTATCGCGGTGCGAAAGTTTACGTCGGCAACACCGCGGGTGCCGATGAGGTCGATCCCCACTTTGGTGTTGAGCACCAAGACGTCATCCCACCCTAGGAGTTCCGCCTTTCGTTTTTCCCGCGCTTCCGCGTTTATAAAAACGACGTGCCAGTAGAGTTCCTTCACGCCCTCCACGGCACGGACCTTGGCGCTGAAATCGACGAACAAGGCCTTATCGTCGAAAATGCCGGTTACCAGCAGGCGCTGCTCGTAAATCTCAGTCGATGCCTTCAGAGTTGTAAATTCGAGCATGATCGCGTTGACGTCGACAACGATGCGGTTGTCGATGCCGATGTCTTGAGCGCTGCGGGCTTCGATCGCACGATCGATCAGCGTTTTCGGCGCAAGCAAAATATCGCTGAGCTGAGCAGAGGCAGGCAGCGGCGCATTCAACGCGCCCGCAATCAGCCCAACAACAAGGATCAGACTATATCGCCCAAATTTCATCACCGCTCTGTGCTCCCGTGTTTAACAATCGAAGAAGACCGAATCGCTTCACGCTAGCCTAGAGCAGTGTTGGACCAAATTGAATAATCAAACAAGGACATAAAAAACGAGCCGCACAATGGCGGCCCGTTCTTTATGAGATGGTCGTGGTTTAGACTGTTATTTATCCCACTGACGCAGCATCGGCTGTTTCGCTGCCCGCATGGCATTCATATATGTGGTCAGAACCTTGGTCCCGGGCAGACCCTTCTTGTTCTGCGCCGCCGCCCAATTCTTGGCGAGTTCGGGCATTAGGGTCGCCCACTGTTGACGCCCGGCTTCGCTCATTACTGTCGCCTTGGTGCCGAAGTCCTTTTCGCACCGCGCCAACCCACCGGCCGCGCCATTGACGACGCGATCGACATTGTCGACATGCCAAGCTTCGGCCGAGCCGGTAATCGCATTCTGGACTTCGTCGGGCAAAGCGTCGAAGAAATCAAGGTTGACGTTCAAGATGTTACTTTGAATTGCCCCAAGGCCCGGATCGATCATGAAAGGCGCCGGCTCGCACAACTTGAATGCCCCCATCGCCTGTTTCCACACGACCATATTATCGTAGATACCGGTCGACAGGCTGTTATACGCATCGGCCAAATTGGTCTGAACACCGGCCGATCCTACGGCCCGGACCCACGGTAGATTCGGCCCCGCCGCGCCAACTTTACGTCCCTTCATGTCGGACAGAGAGTTGATCTGCTTACTCGATATCACGACGTAGTTTTCAACCGAACCGGTGGGATACAAGCTCATTTGATTGAACTTCTTCCATCCCGTCTGAAATTCAGGGATCGTCCCCTCCATCCCTTTGATCGTGCGGGAAACCAGATCCATATCCCGGGTCGTGAACGGGGTCTTGTAGGAGATTTCGTAGAGCGGCACTTTATCGGCATGGAACGCCGTGACGACGAGGCCGATATCGCCCAGTCCGGCTTCGAGCCCTTCGAGCTCGCCGCGCGGCTTCACGATCTGGCCGCTATGGGCCATGTTCCAATTAATCTTGAAGTTGCCGGTTTTAGCCAACGCTGCATTGACCGCTGGTACATACGCATCGATAGCTGCGCCGACCACCGTCGCCGCCGGCGGAAAACCAGAAAGCAACGTCACATTAATGGTCTGCTGCGCCTGCGCAGCGCCGCCAATCGAGGCGAATGCGACGGCCGCGGCCATCGATTTAAGGGCTAGTTTTTGCTTACGCGTCATGTCGTCCTCCTAGACTTACTTTTATTTACAACGATTATGGCAGCCCGTTCCAAACAAGCGCAACGATAGCCGCAAAAATAACCTTCACAAGTTTGCGCATTGGGCCTTCCACGAGTGCAGGATTTTTCACTATACTACAATTCGGCACCCTCGGACGGGACGCTGCGCGGGGCCAACGCAGCACAACGAAATCCTGTCATCATGCATTACACCAAAGAATGCCAGTGCAGCGCTGGCGAATAACAACAACATCAGGGTTGGAGATAAATTCCATGGCAACGGCGAAAAAATATATGGACGCGCAGTCGAAGACCGACATTCGCGACGGCATGCACATCGACTGGGATGTGCCGATCACGATGGACGATGGCAACGTCTTGCGCTGCGATGTCTTCCGCCCGATCAAGAACGGCAAATACCCGGTCATCATGACCCTGGGGCCCTATGGCAAATACCTGCACTTCGAGGACCTCTACGAAGAGCAGTATAAAACGATGATGGACGACCACCCGGACGTGCCGGCGGGCACGACCAACAAGTACCAGAACTGGGAAGTGGTCGATCCAGAGAAATGGGTTCCCGACGGGTATGTGGTCATTCGCGTCGATAGCCGCGGCGCCGGCCGTTCGCCTGGCGTCATCGACATCTGGTCGCTGCGCGAGGCGCAGGACCTGGCGATCTGTGTCGATTGGGCCGGCGTGCAAGCCTGGTCAAACGGCAATGTCGGCCTTAACGGCATTTCCTATTTCGCCGAGAACCAATGGCAAACCGCTGCACTACAACCAAAGCATCTGAAAGCAATTTGCCCGTGGGAAGGCGCCGCCGACTTTTACCGGGACATGGCGCACCATGGCGGCATTTTTTGTAATGGTTTTTCTTACGACTGGCCGCTGCACCAAGTCTACGCGGTGCAGCACGGCAAGGGCGAAAACGGCTTCAAAAGCCGCATGAACGGCGACTGGGTGTCGGGCCCGCCGACGCTCACGGAAGAGGAACTCGGCCAAAACCGCGTCGATTTCTATGAGGAAAACCTGAAGCGCAAGCTCGATACCGACGAGTATTGGCAATCGCGCATGCCCGACTGGTCGAAGGTCAAGGTGCCGATCCTGTCGACCGCCAACTGGGGCGGCCAGGGCCTGCATCCTCGCGGCAATTTTGAAGGCTTCGTGCGCGCCGCGTCGAAGGAAAAATGGCTCGAAGTCCACTGCATCGAGCACTGGACCGAGTTCTACACCGACTACGGCGTCGATTTGCAGAAGAAGTTCTTCGGCCATTTCCTCAAGGGCCAGGACACCGGCTGGAAGAAGCAGGCGAAAGTGCAACTGCAAATTCGCTCTCCCGGTGAGAAGTTCGTCGAGCGGCTCGAGAAGGAATGGCCGCTCAAACGCACCCAGTGGACTAAATATTTCCTCGATACCGAAGACCTGACCCTGTCGAAGACAACGCAGAAAAAGGCCAGCAAGGTCACCTATGGCGGCTTCAGCGACGGCGTTACCTTCATGACACCGCCCTTGAAACAGGAGATGGAGTTCACCGGACCCATCGCGGCCAAACTTTGGGTGTCGTCGGCGACCGCCGATGCCGATCTGTTCCTGGTGGTGCGGGTGTTTGCGCCGGATATGAAAGAAGTCGTCTTCCAGGGCGCGCTCGACCCTCATACGCCGATCGCCCAGGGCTGGCTGCGGTGCTCGCACCGTAAGCTCGATAAAAAGCTCACCCTGCCCTATCGCCCCTACCACACCCATGACGAGGAGCAGCCGCTCAAACCGCGTGAGGTCTATGAGGTCGACGTAGAAGTGTGGCCGACCTGCATCTCGGTGCCGAAGGACTATCGGATCGCCTTAACGGTGCGGGGCAAGGATTATGTCTATCCCGGCGATTCCTTCATGGACACCCCGATCGGCAAATGGACCGGTTGCGCCGTCTTCCGGCACAACGATCCGCGTGACCGGCCGGCCAATATCTTCGGCGGCGATGTCACTTTGCATACGGGTCCGGACCGCAAATCCTATCTATTGCTACCGGTTATTCCCGACGCAAAAAAATAACAATCAAGAACAGGTAACGTTCGAAGGGCTGTGGTGGCGATCACCGCGGCCCTTTTACGTCATGAGAAGTCGGCACTTTATTCAATGCTTCGAGACGGCGCTCCACGCCTCCATGGATCCCGGATC
>JBLHHE010000119.1:0-6572 GCA_047616465.1 Alphaproteobacteria bacterium | reverse complement strand
AGCGTGGTTCACTGACCGGGTGGTAGGGCGTGAAGATACAAGCGATAGCCTGACGTCACACCGTGGCGAGCGTCTGTCGTGGGTGGCGTTGCTGTCGTTCGGCTCGATCTCGATGCCGGTTGCCTTGTTGTCACTCGGCTTGTTCATGTTCCTGCCCACGGTCTATTCCGCTTCCAGTGGAATCTCCATGCGGGACGTCGGCCTGATAATTTTCGCCACACGCCTATGGGATTTTGTGACCGATCCGCTGGTCGGGTGGCTGAGCGATAAAACCCGCACCCGGTTTGGCCGGCGCATCCCCTGGATGACAGTGGCCTGGCTGCCGATGAGCATCGCGGCCTACAAATTGTTTTTGCCGCCGCCCGATGTTGGCGCGAGCTATCTGGCCTTTTGGAGTTTCCTGCTGTTTCTCGCGGGCACGTCGTTGTTCATGCCCTATAGCGCGATGGGGGCCGAGCTCAGCACCTCGTATCATGAGCGAAGCCGGATATTCGCCTGCCGCCATGTATTTGCGATTCTGGGGACGCTTTCCGCTGCGCTCTTGTTTTGGCTCGTCAACCGTCCGGGCGTTTCTAACCCGGAGGCGAACGCCCTTGAGCTGATTGCCTGGGTGGGGCTGATCTTATTGCCGGCCGCCCTTCTCGCCACGTTGTTTTATACTCGCGAAAGCCCGATCGACGCATCAAGCACGCGCGCCGATATACAGTGGAAAGACGGCGTGCGGGTGATGTTCGGCAATCGAACCTATCTGCGCATTCTGGGCTGTTACCTGTGTAACGGCATCGCCAACGCCTTGCCGGTTACACTGATGTTCTTTTTTGTCCGCTCGGTGCTCGAGGCGCCCGAATGGACGCCGATTATTCTCGCTTTGTATTTTGTCGCGGCCATCTGCGGTACGCCCCTGTGGCTTTATTTTGCCAACCGCTGGGGTAAGCACGTGTCGTGGCGCATCGCCTTGCTGGTGGCGGCGGCCACGCTTGGTTTCGTGCCGCTGTTGGGCGCCGGCGACGTTTATTGGTTCATAGTGATAGCCCTCATTGTCGGAGTGACCCTGGGCGCCGATCTGGCCATGCCGGCAGCGATGCTGGCCGATGTGGTCGACGAGGACATATTGGCGACCGGCCAGCAACGAACTGGCATTTATTTCGCCGTTTGGGCCATGGCCGCAAAGCTTGCCGCGGCGGCGGCGGTCGGAATTGCCTTCCCGATACTCGATTGGGCCGGGTTCGTTCCCACCATGTACAATGAGGCCGGCGCGCTTTTGGCTTTATCGATCTTGTTCGGACTGTGCCCGGTCTTATTCAAGCTGTTGGCGGTGCTGTTCGTGTGGCGTTATCCGCTGACAGCGGCGCGCCAAGCGGAAATTCGCCAAGCCATCGCCGCCCAGCGCAGCGACTGAGCGCTAGCTCTTTCTCGACCCTGTATGCCATGATCGCCGCTGCCGCAGACCAGCGGTCCGGCCCGCAATAATAATAACCTTGAGGAAATGCTATGCGCCCCAATCGTCTCCGCGAATTTTGGAAAGCCGGCAAACCGGTTCTCAACGGCTGGTGCCAGATACCGAGTTCCCTATCCACCGAGGTGATGGCCCATCAAGGCTGGGATTCGATCACCGTCGATCTGCAGCATAGCGGCGTCAGCGAGGCTCAGGCGATTACCATGCTGCAGGCGATCTCAACCACCGACGTGGTGCCCCTGGCGCGCGCACCGTGGAACGAGCCCGGCGTGATCATGCGCCTGCTCGATGCCGGCGCCTACGGCATCATATGCCCGATGGTCAATAATCGCGCCGAGGCCGAAGCGTTCGTTGCCGCCTGCCGCTATCCGCCCCAGGGCATTCGCTCGAACGGTCCTTACCGGGCGCTGATGTATGGCGGTAGCGACTACCAGGCCCACGCCAACGACGAGATCGTCACCCTGGCGATGATCGAGACCCAGGAGGCGATGGCCAATCTGGACGAAATCGCCGCCACACCGGGCCTGGATGGACTCTATATCGGCCCGTCGGATCTGGCGATGGCCCACGGCGAGGCGCCGGTGCTCGATCATTTCGACGGTCCCATCGTGCCGTTGATTGTACGTATTCGCGAGGCCGCCCACGCCGCCGGCAAGGTCGCCGGGCTTCATGGCTCGAGCGCCAAGTACGCCATACGGATGATTTCCGAAGGGTTTAATATGGTCACGCCGACCTCCGATGTTCGCCTCGTCGCCACCGGTGCGGCCCAAATGGTGGCCGACATCAAGGCCGGCTGACGATGGCGACGGCAAAAAAAGGCCGGTCATTATCTGACCGGCCCGAGGGGAGGGAGACTCAATAAACGTTACAGGGACTGCGACGGTGCTGCGTTACGGCACCGCTCAAGGGAAGTTGGATATCGCTGTTGTGGCAGAGACCAGCACCATCGGCAGGGCGACGAGCAGGGCGGTGAGGTTTAGTCGGGTTTGACGGGACATCGTGGGGTTCCTCTCCTGCTGCTCGCCCGGCGAGCGTTGCCGGTATCTTCAACATAGAGACGCTTTCGCGCGGTGGCAGTGACCCTGATCACAGTGCGGCGCGTTAGAAGTCACGGACCTCGTTGACGATTTTCTCGAGCTGTTCGATGTCGTTGACCACCAGCGCATTCTTTTCGCGCACGACCAACCCTTGCTTGGCAAGATCGCTGAGAACCCGGGCGACGGTTTCGCGCGTGGTGCTGACCCGCGAGGCAATGTCGGCATGCACGGGGATGGGAGAAATGCGGGCGCTGTTGCCGCCCTCGCTGATCAGGGCACGGGCCTCGCGCAGAATTTCCGAATGTACCCGATTGTGGGCGCCCAGGGTGCTGAGTTCCATGATCCGGTTGGTGGATACGCGCACAAATCGGGCCAGTTCGCGCATCACTTCGATCGCCATTTCAGGATGGTCGTGCAGTAAATTGATGAACGTGTCGGGCGACACGGATGCCAATAGAGAGTTGTTGAGCGCCACCACCGTCGCCGAGCGGGGTTCCTCGTCGATGGCCGCCAACTCGCCGAAATAATCGCCGGCGTCCATTTCATGGAAGGCGATCTCACGCCCTGATGGCGAGTGATTTACCACGCGTACCCGGCCCGAGATGATGAAGTACACATCGCGGGAGTCGCTTTCGTGCCCGATGACCTCGTCATGGGCGCTGTAGAGCTGCCAGCGGCACCGCTGTTCCAGCGATTGCCGGGCCGCGTCATCGAGCGAACGCAACAGGGGAATCCCGCTTAAGGTATGCGATGCTTCCGCCATTTTCAGCCTGCCATAACCGCTTCGTCCGCAAAACGTGTAATCGCGGATGATGGTAACAACAAGCCCGGTCAAGGGCGAGCGCGTTACACTATTTTATGCGGCGCTTTGCGGGCTCGGGTCCGGCAGCCGTTTTGATTTCCGGCCCTCGCGAAGGCCGACGCTTATCGACATCATTGGCGGCACCACGGCTAGGGTTAGGATCGCCGATAGGGCCAACCCGCCGACAACTACCGACCCCAGGCCGCGATACAATTCCGAACCGGCGCCCGGGAACAACACCAGGGGCAGCATGCCGACCACCGATGTCAGGGTCGACATGAAGATCGGCCGGATCCGGTTTTGCGTCGCCAGGGTTATCGCCTCGTCGGGCGGCAGGCCATCGACCCGGATATGCAGCAACGTCTGATGGACCAGCAAAATAGCGTTGTTGACGACGATGCCGATCAAGATGATGAAGCCCAGCATGGTCAACATATCGAGCGGCTGAAAGACCGATTGGTTGAGCAGCGCCAATCCGGCGAGCCCCCCGGCGGCGGCGATTGGCACCGACAGCAAAATAATCAGCGGGTAGACAAAACTCTCGAACAGGATCGCCATCACCAGATAAACGATGACGACGGCCAGCAGCAGGTCGAGAACGATTTCGTTCCAGGTTTCCACCAACTTATCGGCGGTGCCACTTATTCTAAACCGCACCCCGTCGGGCAGGCCGGCCGCTTCGAGCGGCGCGATGACGTCTTCTCGGATCAGTTCGATGGCTTGTTGCAACGGCATCGAATCTGCCGGCGTCACCCGCAGGGTCATGGTGCGCACGCGCTCGGACCGGCGGATTTCTGTCGGCCCGCTGGTGACCGAAATCTGTGCCAGGCTATCCACCGATACGACCCGGCCGTCGCGCGTTACCACGGGAAGGGCGCCAATTCCCTGGGTTGAATCAATATTGTCGATCGATCCCATCAGCGTCAGGTCGATCCGTTTGCCATCGACGGTAATCTCGGATATCCGCACGCCGTCGTTAAAGGCATCGACCGACTGTCCCAAATCCCGGGCCGACAGGCCGTTATCGGCCAGCGCCACCCGGTTCGGCTCGATCCGCACTTCAGGTGCGCCCAGTGTTAAGCTGGGCAGGGGCCGGGTCCGGTGTCCTTCGGACGGCGGTAGCATTGAATTTAACTTGAAGAAAGCCTGCTGACCGACACCGAAGATCGTGTCCAGCTCGGGGCCGGATATATCGACGTCGATGGCGCGGCCGCCGCCAACCGAGCGGCCGAACAGCGAGGGCTGGAATACGAACGCGAACGTTCCCGGTTCCTGGAAGGCGGCGCCTTGCATGATCGGGATCAAGTCGCGCACGCGCGTTGGATCGGTCGAGGTGCCGCCGATGAAGGCGCGGCCATTGAAGGCGACCCGCATGAAGCGTTCGAATTTCGGCGAATCGCCCGGGGCCGATTCCTGGTCCGTTTCAGATACCCAGTTTTTCCGCGTCCGCTCGGCGATTTTCTCGGTAAGCTCGTTCACCGTTTTCAAATTATAGCCGGCGGGCGGTTGCACAAACCCGAATACAAAATTGCGATTGCCGGTGGGCAGATAATCCAGCTTGGGCAGGAACAACAGCGTCGAGGCGACCGAGAGCCCTGTGATCACGGCAACGACGCCCAGGGCGGTGATTTTCGAGCGTACCACCTGACGCGTGAAGCCTATCCAAAAGGCGGTAAATCCCCGGGCGAACCCGTCGATAATGGGGATTTTAATGACATTGCCCTTGTCGAAATTGCCGACCAGCAAGCGGTTCGCTAATGCCGGTATCAGGGTTATCGACACGAGCAGTGACAGCAATACCGAGACTGAGATCGCGACCGCGATATCGCGGAAAAGCTGGCCGACTTCGAGTTCCATCAGCAGGATCGGGATGAACACCATGACCGTGGTGAGCGCCGAAACCAGAACTGCCGGCCATACTTCGGCGGCGCCGCGATAGGCCGCGTCGGCGCGCGACATACCGTTCTGGCGCAACCGGTAAATATTTTCGAGAACGACAATCGCCGCATCGACGACCATGCCGACGGCAAAGGCGATACCGGCCAGACTGATCACATTAAGCGACCGGCCGAGCACCGCCATGGCGACGAACGAGCCGATCACGGACACCGGGATCGCCAGGGAAATCACCAAAGTCGGCCGCCAGGACCGCAGAAACAGCAGCAATATCCCGGCGGCCAGAATGCCGCCGATAATGATGTTCTGTTGGACCAGCCGGATCGCCGAATTGATGTAGACCGTCTCGTCGAACACGTTCTGCACCTTCAGGCCGACTTCTTTCAGTGCGCCGGCCGATAACTCTGCCACCGCCTCATGGACTTGGGCCATGGTCTCGAGGACGTTCGCCCCTTGCGCACGGGTCATGTTGAACGCCATCGCCCGTTCGTCGAATTTGTGGGCGACGGCCCGTGCCGTTTTATAGGATAGATAGACTTCGGCGATGTCGCCCACTGTGACCCGGCCGATGCGGCCATCGCCAAGATCGACTTCCGAGCGCAGCACGATGTTGCGGACTTGGTTCGGCGCATTCAAATCGCCTTCGGTGCGCACCACGTAACTGCGCTTGCCCTCATCGACATCGCCGCCGGAAATAGAGGCGTTCTCCGCCCGCAGGCGGGTCACCACATCGGGCACCGTCAGGCGATATTGGGCGAGGCGGTCGGCGTCGATTACGATCCGCATTTCGCGTTCGGTCTCGCCGAAAATGTTGACCGCCGAAATGCCCTCGATGCGTTCGATGCGCTCTTGCACGACGTCTTCCAGGAAATCGCCGTAAGTGATTATGTCGCGTTCGTTGCCGGCTTCGCGGGTCAGCAAGAACCAGGCGATGGCGTTATCTTCGGTGCCCGACGTTTTGAGGATCGGCTCATCGGCCTCGAGCGGATAACCGGTCACCCGGTCGAGCCGGTTGGCGACCAGCAACAGCGCCCGGTCCATGTTCTGGCCGGGAGAGAATTCGAGGGTGACTTCGGCCCGGCCGGTGCGGCTGCGGCTCTCCATCGAACGCACGCCTTCGAGGCCCTTCAGCACATCCTCTTGGCGGTTGACGACTTCGCGCTCGACTTCGGCCGGCGCTGAGCCAGGCCAAGACGTTTGCACGATGATGACCGGTTGGCGCACATCGGGGGCCATCTGAATCGGAATGCGCTGCAACGCCACATAGCCGAACAGCAATATCATGAAGACAACCGCGATCACCGCGATCGGGCGATGGATCGAGAGCGAGATCAAATTCATTGGATCAGCCCCCGCCGCGCACGCCGTTCGCGGGCGTTGT
>JBLHHE010000118.1:0-6586 GCA_047616465.1 Alphaproteobacteria bacterium | reverse complement strand
GTTTTGACCCCAGTTTCGTTTTTGCAGCCGCTGGTGGCGACGATTCTGGCCTTTCACAGGCTGTCGAGCATTTTCATTGAGTGTCGTCTCGGGATAGTGCCTGTAGCGAGGCCAGGCTTGATTCGGTAACCGGGTTAACCCCAATTTTAAGCGGCAAATGTATATGGACGGCTGTTTCACGGTCATTGGGCAACACCAGTCTATCGCCCCGTCTGAAGCCGGCTCTTAGGTGCCGGTTAAGCTAATAAGCTAATGGCCCCGTCCGTTTCTGTTAAGATAGCGGCTCGTTCGACTACCCGTTCGACTACCCGTTCGGCCCCGGGTTAGGCCACGAGGCCGTGATTCGCGATGCAAGACAACCTGATTCAAAAATATAACATTCCCGGACCCCGTTACACCAGCTATCCCACGGTGCCTTACTGGGAGCAGGATTCGATAGATGCGGACAATTGGAAGGCTTCAGTCGATCGGGCATTCGTCGAAAGCAATGCCAGCGAGGGGATCAGCATCTATATTCATCTCCCTTTTTGCGAGAGCCTGTGTACTTTTTGTGGGTGTCACAAGCGCATTACCAAACGGCATGACGTCGAATCACCCTACATCGATGCCCTGTTAAATGAATGGAGCAGTTATCGGCGGCTGTTTTCAACCACACCGCGAATCAAGGAATTGCACCTCGGTGGCGGCACACCGACATTCTTTAGCCCCGACAATCTGAAACGGCTAATCGATGGCATCATGCAGCAATCGGAACTGGCCGAGGGCTACGAATTGGGACTGGAAGCCCACCCCAATAACACTTCCCGGGAGCATCTTCAAACCTTGTACGACCTGGGATTTCGCCGCTGCAGTTTCGGAGTACAGGATTACGATCCGCTGGTGCAAAAAACCATCAACCGCGTGCAGCCATATGAGCGTGTGCGGCAGGTGACCGACGGGGCCAGGGAAATCGGTTATACCTCGATCAGTCACGACCTGGTATTCGGATTACCACATCAGACGCTCGCCAACGTCATCGACACGATCAACAAAACCAACCAGTTGCTGCCCGACCGACTCGCATTTTACAGCTATGCCCACGTGCCGTGGATCAAAGGCACAGGCCAGCGCGGATTCAGTGAGGCAGATCTCCCCAGGGACGAGGCCAAGCGCGCGCTGTACGAGGCGGGCAAGCGGCTCTTTTCCGAACTGGGCTACATCGAAATCGGCATGGATCATTTCGCGCTGGAAACCGACAGTCTGTACCAGTCGATGATAAACAAGACTTTACATCGTAACTTCATGGGATATACGGCGCGTAAAACCCGGCTCATGATCGGTCTGGGCATGTCGGCGATCGGTGATTCCTGGTATGCCTTTGCGCAAAACGAAAAAACGGTCCCCGAATACGAGGCACGCGCCAACCGGGGCGAATTGCCGGTGTTTCGCGGTCATCTGCTAACCGATGAAGACCGGCTGATCCGTCAGCATATTCTCAATATCATGTGTCATTTCGAGACGTCATGGGAGCAGCCGGAGATGCAGTTTCCGCAGCTGGATGAATGCCTGCAAAAGCTCGAGGAAATGAAAACCGACGGCCTGCTGCGGCTGGAGGGCGATAAGCTCGTGGTGCCGGAATCGGCGAGACCCTTCGTTAGAAATATTTGCATGGCATTCGATCTGCGACTGATGCGCAACGCCCCGGAAACCCGGATCTTCTCGATGACCATATAGCGGCTACAGGGCCAGGTCTTTGATTTTTAATTTAGGTATCAAAATCAAAGACCTGACCCTAAACGCAGCCGGGCAACCAGTTGCCCGCTGTTAATTAAGTATACTGTCCCCCGAATTCTTGCCTTTCCTTCCGTGGTTCGTTTCCACTCCCGGGCTTTATCGTTCGAATCCGGACCTAGCCCGCATATCTCACCAGGATGGCGGACCCTCGCTTGTTCTTTGAATCCACAAGGGGTTTTCTTCAGTCGAAATACGCACTGTTATTCCGCTCCTTCAGACCTCGGTGCCCTTTAGGGTGAAATCCCTTGTGAATCCAAAGCCCGGTGCGATCATCCCGCCCCCTGGTGAGATATGCGGGCTAAGCGCATAGAATCTTTATCGCCGCGCTCAGGTAAACTTTTGTCGCGATCATCATGTCGTCGATTTCGACGTACTCGTCGATGGAGTGCGCTTGCTGCAATGAACCGGCCCCAAAAATCAACGTGGGAAAACCGAAGTGCGGGGCGTCGGTGCCCCCGAAAAACGCGCTGGCCTCGATCGGCTTTCCGGTCACCGATCGGTAGGCTGTTAACAAGCTATCGACAATGGGATTTTCGATGGGTACATCGAGCGCCTGTACGTCGATGGTCGGACCTTCGATTTCGAACCGAAATTCTGGATGTGCTTTGGTGATGCCGGCAACCAGGTATTCGAGTTCACGGTACACGGCTTCGACGCTCTCTCCTGGCAGGGTGCGGCGGTCGACTTCCAGTTCGCAGGCGTCGGGCACGGTTGAGACAATGGTGCCGCCTCGTATGACGCTCGGGCAGCAGCGTCCGTGCCCGCACATTGGGTGCGGATCTCGTGACATCAGCCACCGTTGATGATCCTTTAGCGCTTCGATCACGTGCGCGATGCCCTCGATCGCGTTGACGCCATCCTCGGGCCGGCTCGAGTGTACCGCCTTGCCGAGCGCGCGCACCCGGTACCCGACCTGGCCCTTGTGCGCCGAGCAGATGGTCATGTCCGACGGCTCCCCGATGATGCCGTAATCCGCCCACGGGCCGTGCTTGCCGAGATCCTTCGAACCGATCATCTGATCTTCCTCGTCGGCAATGCCGGCCAGGATCAAATCGCCCCGCAGGGGCAGGTCGGCGTCGCGGATCACCCGCACGATTTCGAGGTAGCTCGCCAGCGCGTCCTTCATGTCACAGGCGCCGCGCCCGTAAACGCGGTTGTTTTCCACCCGCGGGCTGAATGCCTCGGGATAATTTTCGTTGCCGACGGTATCGAGGTGGCCGGCAAGCATCAGCGAGGGGCCGTCGCCCATGCCCTTCAGCACTCCCCAGACGTTGGGTCTTCCCGGCACGACCTCGCGGGTACCCACGTCGAGGCCGAGCTCGGACATGCGGTCGCAGTAAAACTCGGCGATCTCCTTTTCACGATAATCTTTTCGGGCTTCACCCTGAAACGGGTTCATGCTGGGGATCGCGATCATCGCACTCAGGTCATCGATCATGCGCTGCGGATCGATCCACGCGCACAATTCGGTAGAGGGTTCGGGGTCTGTCATCGGGCGGTTGTCCGGTTTAAAACCGCATCATAGCGCGACTTCGAGCAGCGCTATAGGCGCGTTGTCGAGTCGCTCGGGCCCGTCGGCGGTCATTAAAAAACTGCCACCCAGCAACATGCCATTGCGGTCCTCGAAGGATTGCATCGAAGCATGGATGTAAAACGCCATGCCCGGCTCCAGCAGGTCGTCGCATTCGTACTGTATTGTGACCTGGTTTTCCCAGACGGGTGGGTAGGCCGCCGAGATTCCCACGCCGAAGCGCATCGGGCAGCAGTCGCCGAGCCCGCACTCGGCCAGAGCCTCGCGGTAGGCCGACTCCATGTCGCCGATGCGTCCGCCGATTCGGGCCGCTTCGAGGCCGGCCTGAAACGCCGCGGCACCACCCGTCGCCATTTGCCGCATGCGCGCGCTCGGTTCGCCGAGTACGAGCGATCCCATGGTGACGCATTGGTAGCGCCGGGCGACGCCTGCAAACTCGGCGTGCACCAGGTCGCCGGCCGAAAGTATCCGCGGTGACGCCATCGCGTGCTGGCAGTGCGCACGCTCTCCCGACGCCATCCAGGTGGGAACGGCGAAATAATCGCTGCCAGCGCGGCGCATCGCGTACTCGATCTCGGCCGCCAGTTCGATTTCTGTCATCCCGGCGCGGACGCGGTTATAAAAGGCATCGATGCCGATGTTCGCATATCCGGCAGCTTCCCTCAGATAGGCGATTTCGGGATTCGACAGCACGGTGCGCAGCTTGCCCAGCAGTCGCCAGCAATCATGAAAGCGGTAGTTCTCGAGCCTGCCGCGGATTTCGTCGGCAAGCCCGGCGTTCATGACAGGGCCTGACAGGTCGATGCCGAGAGTGCTGCCTTGCAGGCCAAGGCGGTTAAAACTGTCTGCCGTCAGCGTGGCCAGGCTGATCGCGCCCAGCCGAAACAATCGTGTTTCGCCCAGTACCAGGGTTTCATCCGCCTGCGGTGCATCGCCGTCGCGTAATATCAGAATGGGGTCGTGTCCATCGGCGGGCAGGATCAGCGCTTGCGAGCCGATGGCGTGATGTGTGTGTGCTTCGTAGCCGCTGAAGTAGTAAATCAGTTCCGGCGAAGTACAAATGCAGGCGGCCAGTCGGTTTTCCTGCATCAGGGCCCGCGCCCGCTGCAGTCGGGCCTCGTGTTCCGTCCGTGAGAATGCGCGGTATTGCCAGCTATCGGTCATCGTCGAGGTGCCTGTCTGCAATTCACGTGCTAATCGTGCATGATCGATGGGGACTGGTTACACGGTGGCGCGCGCTTTGCCGACTCGCGGAACCGGTCGGCCGCCGTCACAAATGACGATCGCCATCATGATTTCCTCCGGTCTCGGCGCGTCCGCCGCGACGACGGTCATCGCATCGAAGTGATCGAAAGACCACGCGTCGTCCTTGTGCCCCAGCGGCACGTCGATCGACGAACCGGCGGCGCCGACTTTCACCGCCGATGGAATCAACGCCCCACCGCCGCCGATCGGCTCCCGCATCGCCTTGCCCAGCTTCGGATGAATCAACGCGTGGCCATGCTCGAGATCGCCGCCGACACCGACGATGGCGGCCTTGCCGTAGCTCACGGCGGGCCCGGCCAATTGCGGTAGCATCATTGCCATCAGGTGATGACCCAGGGCTTCGCCGAGATCGAACAATGACTCCAGGTCCTGGACGAATTTTCCGGCAAATGGATTGACGACGATACCCACACCGGCAACCCGGTTGATCGGCCGTGCGCAATCGCGGCCCCCTTCGCCATGGATGGTTTCGCGTATGACGAGCGATTTACGAATATTCATGTATCTCCTTCCGGTTAGCCAATGTCAGTAGATGCCGTAGGCTTCTTCGTTGCGCCTGCGTCCGAGGCGGCCCTTGCCAACCTCGGCCGCGACCTCGGCCAGTTCGGTGGCGAAGCGATCGACGACCGCCATATCGTGTTGTGCGCTCAACATCAGTAATAAGGATTCCGGTTCGGTCTGCAGATTCATCATCCAGCCCCGGGCCATCAGCGCGTCACCGATGGCGATCATATCGAGCTCGTCGGAGCCGAACGAGAAATGCACCGCCTGCGGCTGGCCGTGCACGTAAAGACCGGGGATTTGATCGATCGCCGCGGTCAGGCGATCGACCGACGACAGTACCCGCGCCATGCGCTCGCGCAATCCGTCGTAACCCAGGTAGGCGATCACCGCCCAGGCCGATGCAACCGGCCCGGCGTTGCGCGAGCCGGACATGTTCTCGCTGGCGTAGTCTCCGGCCGGCCAGGTGTCCGCGCGGAAGGTCTGGTATTCGGCCAGTGCACGGTCGCGCAGGATGACTACCGAGCAGCCGCGCATTGCGTAACCATACTTGTGCAAGTCGACCGATATCGAGTGGCAGCCCGGCAGCCTGAAATCGAACGTCGGCACAGGGCGTCCCAGCTGTTCGGCGAAAGGCAGGACAAATCCACCGATACAGGCATCGACGTGCAGCCAGATCCCGTGCCGTTGCGCCAGATGCGACATTTGCTCCAGCGGATCGACGATACCGTAGGGGAACGGCGGCGCGCCGCCGACCATCATGATCGTATTATTGCTTATCGCCGCCTCGAGCGCTTTCGGGTCGGCGCGGTAATCGACACTGCTGGTTATCTGCCGGACCTTCAGGCCGAGCGCATGGGCCGCCTTGTTGAATACCGGGTAGGTCGTATGCGTCAGCAGTATTTCCGGCTCGACGATCTCGGGTCTGGTCGTGCGCGCCTGGTCGCGCGCGCTTTTCATCGCGAGGAAAAGACTCTCCGAGCCCCCGGTCGTCACCGTTGCGTGCGCGTCTTGCGGGGCGTTGAGCAAGCGGCAGGTGAAATCGAGCACCTCGGTTTCGTAACGCAGCACGCTCGGATGCAGGCCGTGGCGATGGGTGACGTTATCGCCGATGTGCTTGATAAACGCTTCGCGCGCGACGAAAGCCACGTCGTCGCCGGCGAAATAAGAGGCGGAAAAGTTCATCGGGCTGGTCCAGTGAACGTCGTTGGCGCGGCCCGCGTCGAGATCTGCCTCGATCACGTGCCAGGGTCTTGCCGCTTCCCCGAATCGATTGGTTACGGACATTGAAAATCCTCGATAATTATTCCCGCAGCATATCCCTTTGGGTTCGGAGATTCTACAATTCCGGGGACAGTATACCTAATTCCATTTTCTCATTGGCGATTAGCTAAACTGCGACCAGGTTGCCAATGCAGGATGGTAAGCAACCGATTGCCGGCTATTAATTAAGTATACTGTCCCCCGATTACGGTGGGCTTCAACGCCGACGAGGCGGCGGTGGCCAAGCGCGAC
>JBLHHE010000117.1:0-6641 GCA_047616465.1 Alphaproteobacteria bacterium | reverse complement strand
GCTGCTCGAAGACGACTTCATCAACCAACGCGCCGATCCGTCCGACCGGCGGCGCAAATTGCTGACGCTCACCGAAAAGGGCCAGGAACTCGAACGCGAGCTGACGACGACGCAAATGGACCGGTTC
Source organism: Alphaproteobacteria bacterium (assembly GCA_047616465.1). GTDB lineage: Bacteria > Pseudomonadota > Alphaproteobacteria > UBA6615 > UBA6615 > JABDJY01. The sequence goes on along the minus strand of JBLHHE010000117.1, from coordinate 6,514 downwards.
GCCCGCGCTTATCGGGAAACCGACGCCGACGCGGTCGAAGGATTTCGCCGCGTGTTGAGCGGGATTATTAACCCCGAAGACCGCGCTCGCGTGCGGCCCCGGCAGAAACCCGGTAGCGGCCGGCGTTAACCGCCATAAAACACGTTTTCTCCCAGGTTTCTCATCGCCAGCACAGCCTCGTCGGGACGCCCCGATGGGGGCCGGTTGACGCGCGCGTGGATCACCTCGCCGATGACAATATGATGGTCGCCCTGCGCGACGGTTTCGACGACGCGGCACTCCACCGCGGCCGCCGCAGTCGCGAGCAGTGGGACGCCGCTTTCTCCGGCTTCAACAGTTTCGTCGCCGATCGTATCTCCCGATCGCTCGACCGGCTTGAAGAAGGCGAAGGCAACACCCGGCTGGTCCTTGCCAAGCACATTAAGCGCAAACATTCCGGCGTCGCCAACAACGGCATTTGCCGTAGAGTCGGCCTTAACCGCTACCGCGATCAGCGGCGGTTTGAAGGACGTTTGCGTAACCCAGTTTACGGTCGCGGCAGCCGTCCTGCCGTCAGGTGCTTCGGCGGTCAGCACATAGATCCCATACGGAATCATCCGCAGCGCAATTTTTTTGGCGTCTTCGTCCACGGGCGAATTCTCCCAACCTGCTTGTTTTAATGGAACAAACACATCGCCACGAACGAATCGCTGCTGCATTGATTTAACACAATGCAGGTCGATCTCTCTGGCCGTGCAGCGGTAGCGAAGTATACTCAGGCCCAATGGACGACACGCCCCATATCCTGGTTGTTGACGACGACACGCGATTGCGCGAGCTATTGCGCAAGTTTCTGACGGAGAATGGATTTCGCGTGACGACTGCAGCCGACGCCGCCGAAGCACGGCAAATGCTAACCTCGTTAGAATTCGATCTCGTAGTGTTGGATGTCATGATGCCGGGCGAGTCTGGACTTGAACTCACCAGCGGACTGCGCGCGTTCAGCGAGGTGCCAATCCTGTTGCTGACGGCGATGGGCGAGCCCGAAGACCGCATCGATGGCCTCGAACGCGGCGCCGACGATTATTTATCCAAACCGTTCGAACCACGCGAGCTTCTGGCCCGCATTCGCTCGATCCTGCGCCGCGCGGCGCCACGGACCGGCAAAACTGAAATCGCGCTGGGGGATCACCAATACGACCCGCTGCGCCAACAACTGCTCGGACCCCATGGTCCCGTTCGATTGACCAGCGCCGAGGCCCGCCTGCTCCAGATTCTGGCGGCCAACCCGGGGCACCCGATCAGCCGCGAAGCGTTGCAGGAGCAAAGTCAGCTTGGCGGCAGCGTTCGCGCTGTCGACGTGCAAGTCACCCGGTTGCGCCGTAAGATCGAACCGAACCCGAAAGTACCGCGCTATTTGCAAACCATTCGTGGACAGGGCTACGTGCTATGGCCCGATTAGACGATTTTTATAGGCCAGCCCGATCGCTCCGGCTCGCGGTTAAGCGGGCGCTTCCCCGCGGCCTATTGGGCCGTTCGCTGCTGATCATCATCGTCCCCCTGGTCATCCTGCAGGTCGTCAGCGGTATCGTCTTCTACGACCGGCACTGGGCAAATGTTAGCCGCCACCGGGCTAATGCGCTGGCAGGCGATGTTGCGATGCTGATGGAACTATTACGCGATATCGAGCCGGGAACCCGGCAAAACGCGGTTTTTGACATAGCCCATCGGGCTCTCGACCTGGTCGTGCGATTCGAGGGCGACGGCATTCTGCCCAACGAAACGGTCGAACCAAGGGGTAACCTGCAAAGAACATTGAGCCGGTCGCTCGAACAGATTGTGCACCGTCCCTTCACCATTGATTCGGCCAGCCAGCCGCAGCGCGTCCTAATCGCCGTCCAAGCTCCCGATGGCGTTCTTCATGTTTCCGCCAACGCGGAACGGCTTATCAGTTCAACGACAAAAATTTTCATCATGTGGATGATCGGAACGTCGCTGATCCTGTTTGGCGTCGCCACCATTTTCATGCGCAACCAGGTCAGTCCCCTGCGCCGCCTGGCATCCGCGGCAGAAAATTTCGGCAAAGGCCGGGACACTCCCAATTTCAGCCCTTCCGGCGCCCGAGAGGTTCGCCAGGCCGCATCGGCGTTCATGTCGATGCGCGACCGTATCCAACGCCAAATTCAACAACGCACCGAGATGCTGGCCGGGGTCAGCCACGACTTACGAACCCCGCTCACGCGCATGAAGCTGCAGCTCGCCATGTTGCAGAACAATACCGAAATCGAAGAGCTGAATTCCGACGTCGCCGCCATGGAAGGCATGATCGAAGGCTATCTGAACTTCGCCCGGGGCGAAGGCAGCGAGCAGCCGACCCCAACCGACGCCCGCAAATTGCTCGACGATGTGGTGCACGACGCACGGCGTAACGGCGTCCAAATTTCATGCGATATGCCGGACACGGTCGAACTTCCGCTCGCCCGCAACGCGTTTAAGCGCTCGCTGACCAACCTTATCGATAACGCTGCACGCCATGGCGAACATGTTTCGATTCTGGCGCAGCGCAACGGCAGTGTGCTTGAATTCATCATCGACGATGACGGCCCCGGCATTCCTGAAGATATGCGCGAGGAAGTGTTCCGGCCGTTCTTCCGGCTCGATCAGTCGCGCAACATGGAGACCGGGGGGACCGGGCTGGGATTGTCGATCGCCCGCGACATCGTGCGCACCCATGGCGGCGATGTTACGCTTTCGGACTCGCCCTCGGGCGGCCTGCGCGCCACCATTCGCGTACCGATTTAAGACCTAGAATAAACGACCGCCATTGGGCACCTCGTGGTCGATGCCGATGAGGACCACCTCGCCGTCAGGGTCGGGAAAACCCAGCACCAATATCTCCGACATGAACTTACCCACCTGCTTGGGCTGAAAATTCACCACGCCAGCAACCTGACGGCCGATAAGATCTTCGCGAGTATAATATTTAGTGATCTGCGCCGATGTCTTGCGGGTGCCAATATCGGCGCCAAAATCCACCCACAGCTTGAACGCCGGCTTGCGCGCCTCAGGAAAATCTTGCACGTCAATGATGGTGCCGACGCGAACGTCAACTTTGAGAAAATCGTCGAACGAGATGGTCATCGGCGCGGCGCACACTAGGTTTCGTTCGGCGTGGCCGAGGAGCGCATCCCGAGAACCAGTCCGGCGGTTTCTTCCATGCGGCGCAGATTGCGGTCGAGCGCCGCCATAGTCCGCGCCATATCCTCGCCTTCATCGGAGAACCAGGTGCGTTGGGTCGCCATCCACACGGCGGCGATGGCGTGGATGCGGGCAAGCCCGCGCAGCCCCTTGGCCGACACCCCGGCGGCTTCGAGCATGCGCCCGAAAGAGCAATGGGCCTGGGGTATTACCGCCGCCAGCGAGATCGGATCCCGAGGCAGGTCGCGGCACAGTATGCCCAGCGCCGCCCGGTCGGGCAGCAGCACTTCGAAGCGCCGCATCAGCACATCGAACAAACGATCATGGGTGCTGGCTTCGGCTTCCTCGCCATCGGCCAGTGACTGGCGTTCGAGCACCGCAAGGTCGGTGCGCCGCACAAAGGCGTTGAGCACCGCCGATTTTGTCGGGGTCAGTCGGTAGACGTCGCCAGCATCGAGTTTGGCCGTCTCGGCAATATCTTCCAGCGTTATCGCCGCCCAGCCGCGATCGGCAGACAATTGCAATGCGGCGTCGATGATACGCGCCAGCTTGTCTCTTCGTGGTTTTGTCGCCATTGGATCCTACCCGTGGTTTGTCCCCACTATGCTCTCATAATCCGGCAAAGTTATGGCAGGTGAAACTATCGCACGGGGCGGCCTATTGCGCCAATTCGCGCGACCTTTTGGTAGCGCGGGCAATCGCCTCGGTCATCAACCGGGTCAAGCCATCCGGCCCCATGAGAACCTCCAGGGCGGCAGCAGTGGTGCCGCCTGGACTTGTGACGTTCTGGCGCAAAATGCCCGCCGGATCGCCGGATTGGGTCAATAATTCACCGCTGCCCGCCACGGTCGCGCGGGCCAATTGCATTGCCAGATCCGGCGCCAAACCGGCCGCCTCGCCGGCCGCCGCCATCGCCTCCACCAAGTGGAATACATAGGCTGGACCGCTGCCAGACAGGCCGGTCACCGCATCCATCAACGCCTCGTCTTCGATCCAAGCGACCGCGCCAACCGACTCCATTAATTGGGTACAGACGGTTTTTTGCCCCGGCGAGACACGGTCATTGGCGCAAAGCACCGTAATGCCACGGCCGACCGCCGCCGGCGTGTTCGGCATCGCCCGCACGATAGCGCCATCGGTAAGGGTTGCCGCGAAGTATCCGATCGGCTTGCCTGCGGCGATCGACAGAAACACCGTTTCAGGGCCGGCATATTTGACATAGGCCGGCAACACCTCGTCCATCGATTGCGGCTTGACGGCAAAGACGACGACCGATGGCCGATAGTCTGACCCCAGCGCGGCAGCCTCGGCGTAAACCGAAACACCGTCGGGCACCTGCGGCTGCATCGGCTCGACGACCGATACATGGTCAGCCGGCGTTCCCCGGCCGAGCCAGCCATTGAGCAGCGCACTGCCCATCTTGCCGCAGCCGACAAGCAAAATTCTTTCGGGATCGCTCATTTATATTAACCCTGCTCTAAATCAGGGTTAGACCGTATCAGGCCTCGCCGACCGTTTCAAAGACGACGGTCGCCACCGCATCTACCGGCGAGCGGTCGCCCCAGACGACATATTGAAAGGCCGGGTAGAACCGGTCCATCTCGTGCAGCGCAATATCGAGAAGGTCTTCGATCTGTTCGGCCGACAAGGCGCCGCCGCGTAACAACAGCGCGTGGCGATATGCCGGTAGCCCATCCATCGAACCGATGTCGAAATGGCCAATCCCCAACCGGTCGTTGAGCAAGGCTAACAGTTCATGCACCGGCGCCCGGCGCTCCTTGGGCGTGCGCATATCGAAGGCGCAGGTCATCTGTAACGCCCCAAAATCGTCCGTCCAGTGGAAATTAATATGATAATCGCACCACCGCCCCGTAACCTCGGCCAACAATTCGTCGCGTGCCGGACGTTCCAACGCCCAGTCGCGCAACGCGATGGTTTCTTCGACAAGGTCGAGAGGATGGATATTTTGGCGGACGTAACCGGTCGTAACGACTGCCATTTCTAAGCCTCCAACGCGTTTTGCGCCGATCTTCGCGCGGGGTGCACGAAAATCCAAAAATCGTGGCGAAAGCACAAAATATTGTGCGGCGAACGCCCCGACATACTATTGAATGTAGATTGTCATGGAGTCTTATTGCGCCGCAACCGCTAAGCCTGTGGGAAACTACAGACAGCGCGACACGGCTGCGCGACGGTTCGCCTATACGAGGTGGGCGTTAAAGAAATCGATCGTGCGTGACCACGCCAGCTCCGCGGCCACCATATCGTATCGCGGCGTGGTGTCGTTATGGAATCCGTGATTGGTGTTGTCATAGAAATGCGCGGTGTGCACCTTGCCGTTCTCCTTCAACGCCGCCTCATAGTCGGGCCAGCCCGCATTGATACGCTTGTCGAGCCCGGCATAGTGCAGCAGCAGCGGCGCCTTAATGCTGGGCACATCGGCGGCGTTCGGCTGACGGCCATAGAACGGCGCAGACGCCGCAAGCTCGGGCCGGCGAACCGCCATCGCATTACAGACCCCGCCGCCATAGCAAAATCCGACAGCACCGATCTTGCCGTTCGAGTTGGCGCCGGCTTTGAGATGATCGAAGGCGGCGATGAAATCTTCTAAAAGCTTGTCCTGATCCAGGGATTTTTGCATCGCCTTGCCCTCGTCATCCGTTCCCGGATAGCCCCCCAAAGGGGTTAGCCCGTCGGGCGCCAAAGCGATAAACCCGGCGACGGCGACGCGCCGCGCGACATCGGCGATATAGGGGTTGAGGCCGCGATTTTCGTGAATCACAACGACGCTGCCGCGCGATCCGCCGGCGGCCGGCTGGACGAGCAAGCCGTTGACCGTTCCGTGGCCGTCGGGCGACGCGTATTCGATGGTCTCGCCCTTGATGCGGGGGTCGTTTTCCTCGACTTGGCTGGCTAGCGCGTAATTCGGCGACAACGCGCCAAGAAGCGCAGCCGCGGTGACACCGCCGACGCTAAATTTCGCCGCCTTACTTAGGAATTCCCGCCGTTCGATGAGACCATGGGCATAGCTGTCATAAAGATCGAGCAATTCCTGATCGAACTCATCGGCTGTTTTGCGGACCATAATATTTTCCCTTTTTACGAGCATCTATACGCTTCCAGTTCAATTTTGATATTTTCCGCTAATCTTGTCCATAGGGCGATTTCGCTATGACGCCGATTTGATCACTCCAAATCGGCGTCGCAATTGGCAAGACATGGGACTAAGTTATTCGCCATGAAATATTTTTTCGCCGCCGCTATTTTCCTCGTCGTGTTCTCCGATCCGGCAAGCGCGCAATCCCGCAACCAGAGTTGGGCGCTATGCGAAGCCGGC
>JBLHHE010000116.1:0-6647 GCA_047616465.1 Alphaproteobacteria bacterium | reverse complement strand
GCGTATTTGTATTTGCGGACGCCGTCGTCTTCTCCCTACGTCAGTCTGTGTAACAGCCGGCCAGGCGGGCGCGCATCTTTACCAGCGCCAACACGCTATCGATCGTCGGCGTGGCGATGCCGGTCAGCTTCGCCAGTTCCTGCACAGAGCTTACCAGCGCATCGATTTCCATTGGCCGGCCAAGCTCTAAGTCTTGTAGCATCGATGTTTTGTGCTCGCCGACCTCGCGGGCGCCGGCGATGCGCTTCTCCACATCGACGGCAAACCGTACCCCCAAGGCTTCGCCGACCCCTTGCGCCTCGACCATGAGGGCGCGAATGACACCGCACACGCCCGGGTCATCGATCATTTGAGCCAGCGTGCCGCCGGTCAACGCGCTGACCGGGTTGAGGCTGACATTTCCCCACAGCTTCACCCAGATCTCGTCGCGAATTTTTGGCCGAACCGGCGCGCGCAAATCGGCCTGCGCCAAAATCGACGACAGGGCCTGAACCCGCTCGGTCTTCTCGCCGCTCGGCTCGCCCAGGGTGAACCGGTTGCCATACTCGTGCTCGATGACGCCTGGTTCGACAATGTTGGCGGCCGGGTAGACCACGCATCCGATCACGCGCTCCGGCCCAATAAACTGCCATTGCTGGTCGCCGGGGTCGACCGTCGTCAAGCGGGCGCCATCGTGGAGCCCGCCATGCTGGTAAAAATACCACCAGGGTACGCCGTTCTGCGCCGTCACCACCGCCGTATCAGGCCCTAACAGGGGCGTCATCTGGTCGGCGACGGCAGCCGCCGAATGGGCTTTCAACGTGACAACCACATAATCCTGCGGGCCCGCCTCGTGGGGATCGTCGGTGCAGTTGATTTGCACGGTCTTCTCTTCGCCGCCAATGCACAGCTTCAGACCCTTGGCGCGCATCGCCGCCAAATGGGGCCCGCGCGCGATACAGGTGATCTCGGCGGCCTCGGCAAGCGCCAGCTGCGCGGCCATATAACCGCCGATCGCCCCAGCCCCATAGATACAAATCTTCATGACGTCGCCTCGGTGGCGCTACAGGCCGAGCTTTTCATGCAACCCGATCCGCTGCAACTTGCCGGTGGCACCTTTGGGAATTTCGTCGATAAAGAGAACTTTGCGCGGCACTTTGAAATCGACGAGACGTTGGGAGACGAATTCGCGAATGTCGCTTTCTGTCGCCTCCATACCCTCCTTGAGCACGATCGCCGCACCGACCTCTTCGCCCAGCTTGTCGTGGGGGTAGGCAAAGGTCACGGCTTGGGCGACCGCCGGATGGTCGAGCAGTACTTCGTCGACCTCGCGTGGCGATATTTTCTCGCCGCCACGGTTGATGATCTCCTTCAACCGCCCGGTAATGCGCAGATAGCCTTCATCATCTATCACCCCCTGGTCGCCGGTGCGGAACCAACCGTCGGAAAAGCCCTCGGCGTTCGCCGCCGGATTATTCTCGTATCCGGCCGTAACATTGGGCCCGCGAATGACGATCTCGCCGGTCGCCCCCGCCGGCAGAATATTGTTCTCGGTGTCCATGATGGTCACTTCGGGTCCCGCGGCGATACCCACGGAGCCCGGCTTACGCGCCGCCGGCGGCAACGGGTTCGACGCCATTTGGTGGGCCGCTTCGGTCATACCGTAGGATTCGATGACCGGGCAGCCGAAGGTTTCTTCGAGTTCGGCCATGACTTGGGGCGGCAGCGACGACGACGACGACCGAATAAACCGCAAGTCCATCGCCTTGATGATTTCGAGGTTGCGGGCCGCGCGCGACAGGATGGCCTGATGCATCGTCGGCACTGCAGTATACCAGGTGGGTTTGGCATCGGCGAACCAGCTAAAGACCCGCAACGCATTAAACCCTGGCGAACAGTAGATACTGCCCCCCGCCGCCACGCTCGACAGCACCGCGGCGATCAGCCCGTGGATATGAAACAACGGCATAATATTCACGCAACGGTCTGCGGCGGTGAGATTCAGAATGTCGCCAATATGGCTCGCGGAAGCGCAAATATTCGCCTGGCTTAGCGGCACGATCTTGGGCCGCGATGTGGTGCCCGACGTGTGGAGTATCAGGCCGACATCATCGGGCCCGGCATAATCGACATCGCCGGCGGCGTCGCTGGCAGCCGGGATGGTGAACGCACCGGCCGGGCCGTCTTCCACAACAACAAGTTCGTAGACCGGTACGTCGAGGCTACGCGCGACCTCGATGGCCGGCGATTCGCTGCCCGCCATAACCAGAAGCGCCTTTGCATTCAGATCCTCAAGATAGAACCGAAACTCTTCGCCGCGGTAAGCCGGGTTCAACGGCGCGGTGGTCGCACCGGCGGCGACCGCGATAAAAGCAGCCGCCATCTCTGGCCCGTTCGGCAGTACGATGGCGACCCGGTCATTGCGACCGATCCCCAATTGCCGAAGCGATGAAACGGTATCCGCGACCAGGGCCCGTAACCCGGCATAAGTCAGCGGCGGCCGGTCCACCGTAGTAATGGCCGTGTCGCCATCGGCGCCGGCTTTCAGAAGTTCAATGACGGTTTGTGCAGCCATAGTTCGACGTTCCACTGAAAAGGGCAATTAAGGTGTCACCCCATTAGATTTAGCTAGCGGTCATCGTCGCGCAGGTAACCGCCAGCACCAGCCTATTCAATAGGCGAAAGGGGCTACCGACTGCAAGGTCAGCACTGCGACCAGCGCGGCCCGCAGTTACGTATCCCGTGATGAAAATGGACTGTTAGACGACGATGTCGACGCGCTGCGCGCTGAGCCATCCCAGGGGGATCGCCTCGCCGGGCAGCAGAATATCGTCGTCGAAGGCAAGCGACGGGTAGGCTGACGCCGCCGTTTCAGGGCCGACCGCGGGCCGGATCGCGGGATCTTCTTCTTGGGCGTAACGCTGGGCAAAAAACAGGCTCGTCGTGCCCCGCCCTAATATATCCGTCGTTTCGGCGTACTGCCGGGCTTCGCCCCTACCCTCTTCGTTGGACTGATCGACCGGTTCGCCCAATTCCGAGCGTACCGGATCGCGCCGCAACCGGTTACTGCCATAGGCGGCAACCGGTTGTTGTGCGGAAATGCGCTGCGCCGCCGTCCTGGCAACACGCGCGGCGTTCCCATTTAACGGGTCGTGTATGGCGGTCGGGGCCGGAAGATGCGGAAGAATTAACAAGGGAAGTCCAATGCCATATGCGTATAGATATAAAGATAATCAATTTTACTTAAATTTTCAAGAAAAAACAAAATAAAACTTTACGCTTTTTTAACTTTATTTGTTAACCATATTGGTTGTTTATTGGGACGATACGGCACTATGGGGCATAATATTACTTTTTATTAACACATAAATCGTATTTTTACGTTGAGTTCATACCCATGGATTTCGCACGATTTCCCGTGCTTACGCCTTCAGGTAGGAGGTTACCGTGTCACCTGTCGCTGAACTGGCTTTGCCGGGACTGCTAAGAGAAGATGACGAATCGGGCGCTTTGTCCGATTTGGTCAGCGTTCTCGTGTCGTCGGGCGACTTATTCTACGAATGGGACCTGGTCGCTGACGAATTAACCTGGGTCGGCCAGACTAATGATGTCATCGGCATAGCTGATGTGAAAACCATCCATACCGGCAACATATTTCTGCAGCGCATCCATCCGGAAGATTTGCCCCGGCGCATGGTCGCTCTGTCCCAGCATGTCGAAACCAGCAAGACCTTCAATATCGAATACCGGTTGCGCCGCGACGACGGACAATTCTCCTGGATTCAAGAGCGCGCCGTCGCGGCAACCGATTCCGAGGGTCGCCCCGCACGGCTGACCGGCATTGTCCGCGACATCAGCGCGCAAAAGAACTCCGCCGAAGAAGTCAATTTTCTGACCCACCATGATGCGCTGACCGGCCAGTTCAATCGGCTGCGGTTGCGCGAAGCGCTCGGTCAAATGGTTGAAACAACCATACGCCGTAAAGGACAGGGTGGGTTCCTGCTGATCGGGCTCGACAAGTTGAACATCGTCGCCGACGTCTATGGCGACGACTCGGCAGACGCTATCGTCCTGGCAGTGGCGCAGCGGATCGAACAGTGCCTGCGCGCAGGTGACATCGTCGGCCGCGTGGGCTTCGACCGCTTCGCCGTTATTCTGGGCGATTGTTCGGAACAACAGGTAACCTCGGTCGCCGACCGTTTTCTCGCCATCATACGCGAAACAGCGGTCACCACGTCAAACGGCCCGATGTATGTGACCGCCTCTATCGGCGCCACCATGTTTCCGTCATCGGCTAAGAATGTGCGCGAAGTCATTGGTCAGGCCGATAATGCCCTGCGCAGTGCGCGCCGTCTTGGCTGCGACTGTTATCTCGAATTCCGCGACGTTCCCCATCAGCATATTCCCGATCGCCCGGACCTGGTTATCGCCGAACAAGTGAAACATGCCTTGCGCGACGACCGAATCGTCTTGGCTTTCCAACCTATCGTCTCGTCCGACGACGGCGTTCCAGCCTTCTACGAAGGGCTGGTTCGTATGCTCGACGAAGAAGATAAGCCGGTTCCCGCCGGCGTGTTCGTTCCGATCGTCGAACAAATGGGCCTGATGCGCCAAGTCGACCGGCGGGTACTCGATCTGGGAATTTCAGCGTTGATGGAAAATCCCGAGATAAGTCTCTCGATCAACGTGTCGGGCATGACGGCCGTCGATCCCGTTTGGCTGCGCCAGTTGCAAGAACATCTCGAAACGCGGCCCGATGTGGCGACCCGCCTAATCCTTGAGATTACGGAGACAGTCGCCATCGACGACATTGCTGATTCGTCTCACTTTGTGCGGTCCGTCAACCAGTTCGGCTGCCGGGTCGCGCTCGACGATTTTGGCTCCGGCTACACATCGTTTCGCCATTTGCGCGCGCTCAACGTCGATCTGGTGAAGATCGACGGATCTTTCGTACGCGACCTGCCAACCAACCAAGACAATCAGTTGTTCGTCAAAACACTGATCAGCCTGGCCAAAGGGATCGGCCTTAAAACGGTCGCCGAATGGGTTGAAACCGAAGAAGAAGCAGAGATGCTACGCCGCGAAGGGGTCGACTACCTGCAGGGCTGGTATTACGGAAAACCGGAAATCGGCACTCCCGGGTTGAAATAGTCGCCGCCAAGCGCGCTATCTTTCGTCGTCTTCCCCCGAGGGGCGTTTGGGCCGCGACAGATTATCGACTTGCTCTTGCAGCGCCTTGAGCTGCGCTCTTAACGCACCCATATCATCGCCATCGTCGGCACCGGCCGAAGCTCCTGCCGGTGCCGGATCGCTCCCGGCTTGCGGCTCGACTCCGCCGTTCGCGGCAAAGGGCGTGAACATCTGCAAGGCGCGTTCGAACATCGCCATATTCTGTTTGCCCAAATCCTCCCATTGGCCAAACGGAAACACGCCGCCCATCGAATCCTTCATCTGGTTGCGCAGGCCCTCTTCGTTTTGAGCGAACGCGTTCATCGAATGTTCGAGGTAATTGGGAACCACCGATTGCAGACTATCGCCGTAAAAACCGATGAGTTGACGCAAAAATTTGATCGGCAGCAGATTCTGGCCCTTGCTCTCTTCTTCGAAGATAATTTGGGTCAGCACCGAGCGCGTAATGTCATCGCCGCTTTTGGCGTCAACGACAACGAACTCGACGCCTGACTTCACCATGGAGGACAAATCGTCGAGGGTGACGTATTTGCTGGTCGCAGTATTATAGAGCCGCCGGTTGGCGTACTTTTTGATCTTAATGGGATCGGGCGTTTTGGTCTCGGCCATGGCTAGCAGCACCGCAATTTCTGATTAGGCACCCACAGTATAACAGAATTCTCTCTAAATGGTGCAATGCAACGTGGCTGGCCGCAGTGCAGCGAAATCCGGTATAGTTCCGCCCATGACAGACACACCCGATTTTGCCGCCCTGGCCCGCGACTATCTCGATCTATGGGAAGATCAGCTGACGGCGATGGCGGCAGACCCTACGCTGGCCGCGCAATCGGCTCGGTTTTTCGAGACCCTGGGGCAGGTAGAAACGGCCGTCACCCCCCAGGCGACAGCGCAAATGGCGGCGATGGCTCAGCAGTTTATGACCCTCGTCGGCCTCGCCCCAGGCGGCAAGGCCGGTAATGACGAACCAACAGGCGGCGATGCAACAGATGCCCCCCCAAAGCGAAACACGACCAACTCTACGCGGGGGACCGCGGCCTCTGCCGCTGCACCTGACGACAGCGCTGAACAGCTGGCTCAGCTCACAAGCCGCCTTACCGCTCTTGAAGAACGGCTCGATCGACTGGAGGCCGGAAGTGGCGGCGCGCGGAGAGGCGCTAAGCCGGCGGCTGGCAAGCGCGGCGGCGCCAAGTCCAAGTCAAAGCCTAAGCAAAAATAGTTCCGACCCGTTCGACCGGGCCGTCACCCAAGAGGTTTTCCGCCGCCTCCACGGCCTGGCGGCCGGGATCAAATCCTACCGAAGCCATCCCTACCATCGTGAATTGCCGCCGCCGGCGACCCTGTGGCGCGAGGGCACGACGCGGTTGCTCGATTTTTGCCCCGACGGCGGCCAGCCGGTGCTGTTCGTGCCGTCCCTGGTCAACCGCGCCTACATCCTCGACCTGTCGGCCGAGCGCAGCCTGCTACGCTGGCTTGCCGCC
>JBLHHE010000115.1:0-6655 GCA_047616465.1 Alphaproteobacteria bacterium | reverse complement strand
CACCTTCGAAGTTCCATATTGCAGGTGAGCATTGAGTGGCCGCGTCGCGTGCCGCCAGCGATTAGGAAAACACGCCATGAGCGATATCGCACGTACAGACGATCTTTTTTTCAACCGTACCGGTATGGACATCAAGCGTGTGGAAGGCTTGACAGACAACGCGATCGGCGATTCCGACGATGGCGAGCTGTTCCTTGAATACCGCCAAAGCGAAAGTATCACCTTCGACGATGGACGGGTCCGCAACGCCAGTTTCGACACCTCGCAAGGATTCGGATTGCGCTCGGTCGCCGGCGAAGCGACCGGCTATGCCCATTCGACCGAATTATCCGAAGCCGCGATCGCGCGCGCGGGCGAGACCGTTCGCGCGGTCCGCGGCGGCGCTTCCGGCACTGTTGCCCGCTCTCCCGCAGGCACCAACCGCGACCTCTACTCCGATATTAATCCTCTGGGATCACCGAGTTTTGAAGACAAGGTCAAACTCCTAAGCGAGATCGACGCCTATGCGCGCGCTGCCGATCCGCGGATCCGCCAAGTCACCGCATCGCTGTCGGCAAACTGGCAAGCCATTCAGATCGTACGGGTCGGCGGGCTGCGCGTTGCCGATATCCGGCCCATGGTGCGCCTCAACGTTTCCATCGTTGTCGGCGACGGCGACCGCCAGGAAACCGGCTCCCATGGGGTCGGCGGCCGGGCCGCTTACGACCAGTGGCTGACCCCCGACCGCTGGCATGGCCAAGTCGACGAAGCTCTGCGCCAGGCGCTGGTCAATCTGGACTCTGTCCCCGCCCCGGCCGGTGAAATGCCGGTGGTTCTGGGCCCCGGTTGGCCTGGCGTTCTGTTGCACGAAGCCATCGGCCATGGCCTCGAGGGCGATTTCAACCGCAAGAAGACGTCCGCCTTTTCCGGGTTATTGGGCCAGCGGGTCGCGGCCCCCGGGGTCACCGTCGTCGATGACGGTACTATTCCCGACCGCCGCGGGTCACTCACCATCGACGACGAAGGCACGCCCAGTTCGTACAACGTGTTGATCGAGGACGGCATTCTTAAAGGTTACATGCAAGATCGCATGAACGCCCGGCTGATGGGGGTCGACCCGACCGGCAATGGGCGTCGTCAGTCTTACGCCCATCATCCGATGCCGCGCATGACCAACACCTATATGCTCGACGGCGAGGCCGAGCCGGAAGAATGTATCCGTGCCGTTTCCAAAGGAATCTATGCGGTTAATTTCGGCGGCGGTCAGGTCGATATCACGAACGGCAAGTTCGTGTTCAGTTGCACCGAGGCCTACCTCATTGAAAACGGTAAGATCGGCGCGCCGGTGAAGGGGGCGACCCTCATCGGCAACGGCCCCGACGCCCTGACGCGGGTAAAATTGATCGGCAATGACAGCCGTCTCGACGATGGGGTCGGCACTTGCGGTAAGGACGGTCAGTCGGTTCCGGTCGGCGTCGGCCAACCGACCATGCTGCTCGACGCCCTAACGGTAGGCGGTACCGCAGTCTAGTAAGATTCTAGTTTGCGGCCCAACTGCACAGTGCAGCTATGCATGCATCACATGAATAGATTGCAATGGTAAGCCATTCGTCCATATATATCGGCTTAGAATGAACGAGGGGAGCCAACACCGGTTCCCGCCCGATCACAGATGTATATCGACCCATGCCAGATGACAGCCGCCTCGAAATGCCGGTCAGCAGCAGCGCGTCCTTCGAAAGAAGCGCTGGGCGCGGACGGCGTTCACGCCAGGTTCTGCGAACCATCACTGTCTTGTCGATCGTGCTCATCCTGCTGGCTTTGGCCGCCAACTGGGCGTTCACGCAGTGGAGCAACATCACCGAAACCGACGCCCGCATCACCACCGACCAAATCGCCGTCAGCAGCCGGATCGAGGGCTGGGTCACCGAGCTGCCGGTTACCGAGGGCGACCAGATCGCGGTCGGCGACTTGCTGTTGGCCATCGACGCGCGCGACGCCAAACTGAAACTCGACGAATTGGATGCCCGCCTGCTGGCGATCGGATCTCAGCGCGCACAAATCTCGGCCGAGACCGCAATGGTCGATGCCCAAACCCAGAGCCGCAAGGAAGCGGCAGCCTCGCGCATCATAGCCGCCCAGGCGGGCGTGAAGGCGAGCCGCGAACAACGCGACTTGGCGCGCACCGACTTCGAGCGGATCGAATCGCTAACCGGAACGCGGGTGGTCTCTCAACAACGCCTCGACCAGACGCGCACCGAACTCAGCCGGACCAACGAACGCTACCAGGTGGCCGTGGCAAACCTGGTAACCGCCAAGGCCGACGCGCGCGAGGCCGAAGCCGACCGGCAACAAATCCAGGTCAACGAAAGTCTGCTGGAAAATCTACGTTTCCAAGAGGCGCAGATCGCCTCCGAGCGCGACCGCCAGGTGCTCGACATCGAAGACCGAACCATGCGCAGCCCGCTGAACGGCGTCGTCTCGCGAACCTTTATCGACAAGGGCGAGTTCGTTCGCCCCGGCCAGCGCCTGATGCTGATTCACGATCCCGACAATGTCTGGGTCGAGGCGAATATCAAAGAAACCGAGCTTCGCCATTTAGAACCCGGCATGGCGGTTAAATTGCACGTTGACGCTTATCCCGATCAAGAATTCAACGGCAGGGTGGAGCGTATCGGCCAGGCCGCAACCAGCGAATTCGCATTGCTGCCCAATCCCAACCCCAGCGGTAACTTCACCAAGGTGACGCAACGGGTGCCGATCCGCATCAGCGTAGCGCAGAAAGACGCGCTACTGCGGCCTGGCATGCTGGTGGTGGTCGAAATTGACATCCCAGGCCGTTAGCGCCGAAGCGCCAGGGTTTAGCCGAACGCAAGGCTATCTCATCATTGTGATGTCGCTGATGTCGAGCATGGCCTTGGCGCTTTCAGGAACAATTATCAACGTTGCCGTACCCGACATCATGGGCGCTTTCGGGGTCGGCCAAGATTTAGCCCAGTGGATGGCAACCGCTTTTTTTGCCGCCATGACGACGGGTATGTTGGTCAGCACCTGGGCAATCCGGTCTTTCGGGCAACGCACGGTGTTTGTCGGCATGATGGGCGTTTTCGTCGCCGGTTCGGTAATTGGCGGCACCGCACAAGAATTCAACATAATCATCTTCGCCCGCGCGATTCAGGGATTCGCGGCAGGCCTCATCCTACCGCTAACCCAGCTGGCCATGTACCGGGTGTTCGGTCCAGACCGGCGGGCGACGGCGAACGGTTTGTTCGGTCTCAGTTTTGTGCTCGGGCCCGGCCTTGGCCCGTGGGTCGGCGGCATGGCCATCGACGCATTCGACTGGCGGTTTACCTTCTACGTCGCCTTGCCCATCGCCGCGACGACCGCGCTTTTGGGAAGTTTTATTTTGCCGTCGCGCGAACAAAGAGGACCGCGGCCGGCCTTCGATTGGCTCGGCTTCGCGCTGCTTGCCATCGCGCTTTTGGGGTTGCTCTCCGGCCTGTCCAATGGCCAACGCCTTGGCTGGGCCTCGGACAACGTGGTGCTGTCGTTGACGCTCGGTCTCTTCAGCACCGTTGCATTTATCGTATGGGAATGGTGGCACGACGATCCGATCCTCGACGTCCAACAACTCGCCTCGCGCCAATTTGCTGCCGCTAATGCAATCTCGTTTTTGTTCGGCGCCGGTCTGTTTGGATCGCTCTATCTGACCCCCATTTTCGTCCAGCTGGTGCAGGGCTATACGCCCACCCGGGCCGGGTTGGTCCTGATTCCCGCCGGCCTCGTCCTTGGCATCGTTATGCCTGTGATGGGCCGGATCGGCGATCGCATTCCAGCGCATATTCCCATCATCTTGGGGCTGATCGGGTTTGCCTGGTCCAATTACGCGCTGGGCACCGTGGATGCCAACACCGCTTTTTGGACCTACGCGATCGTCGTGATGATTGGGCGCGCCACCCATGCGGCCGTCTTTCCACCGGTGATGGCCGTGGGCTTGAAAGGATTGCCGCCCGAGCAGATCCCCTCCGCCAACGGCACGATAAATTTCTCCCGCCAGTTGGGCGGCGCCTTCGGCATAAACCTGCTGGCGATATTCCTCGAACAGAGGATCGCTTTTTTCAGCGAAGCATTCGCCGCCTCTCAATCGGCGGCCAACGCTGTCACCTCTGATTTCCTTAGAGAGGTTGAAGCTCTGCTCTCTATTGGCGGACTACCGGAAACCATCCAGCAGCCCGGGGCAATGCTTTATCTGGGACAGGTCGTCTCGGCGCAAGCGATCACCCTGGCGTTTCGCGAAACGTTTTTAATGTTCGCGATCGTTTCTCTGGCTGGAACCGTCTTCGCGTTTTTCCTGTATCCGCCCAAGACCCGCGGATAGCCGCTAAACGCCGAGCGCCCGAGCGGCCGCGATTAGCGCCTCGTGCCGGCTGTCGTGACGATGGCCGGGGGGCAACAGCGATAATGCGCCCAGCTTATCCAGCACCCGGCCGGCCTCGGAGCCGACACCGGAAATAAAAACCTGCTTGTCGTTCGATTGCACCTGTTTAATGACAGTCTCTACCGCCAGCGCCGCGCTGGAATCGAGAAAAGGAACGTCGCTCAGATCGACAACTAAGGCGTCGTACGCATCGGCAGCGGCCATCAACCGCGCCATACCGTTAGCAGCACCGAAACTAAACGGGCCGCTTAATTGATAGATGACGATACGGCCCTCAGCGGCCTGCAATATCTTTGCCTCATCGGCATCGACGACGGCGCCATCGTCCGGCGACACGATGGTGTGGATGTTACCCAGCTGAAGGTCGGCCATTCGTTTGACGAATAACAGGCTGGCGAGGACGACGCCGACACCCACCGCGGTAATCAAATCCACAAATACGGTCAGCAGCAGAACCGCCAGCATGATCAAAACACCGGCTCGCGGGGCCCGCCGGATGCGATGGAGATAACCCCAGTCAATGATATCGAGGCCAACCTTGATGAGAATACCCGCCAGGACAGCATGAGGAATGCGTTCGGCGAATCCACCGAGCCCTAACACGATGGCCAGCAATACCAGGGCATGCAGAGCGCCCGAAATCGGCGTGCGTCCGCCGGCGCGCACATTGACCACGGTGCGCATGGTAGCACCGGCCCCCGGGATCGCACCGAACAGGCCCGCGATCGCATTGCCGATCCCCTGACCGATCAATTCCCGGTCCGAATCATGGTTGGTCTGGGTCACGTTATCGGCGACCAACGATGTCAGCAGACTATCGACCGTGCCCAACACCGCCAAAATCAATGCCGCCCGCAGCATGAGAGGCAACGTGACTAAATCGAAAACCGGTAAGACGGGTCGCGGCAGGCCGGTCGGTATCTCGCCCAGCACGGGCGCCCCAGGCAGCGCAAATATCGCCACCAACGTGCCGATTACCAGCGCCACCAGCGCTGATGGCACAATGCGGCCGAGCCGCGACGGCCAGACAAAAACGATGAACAGCGCCAATAGCCCAACCCCTGTCGCTTCGATCGCCGGCGATGAATAAGCCAGCGGCGTATTGGCCAGCGCGACCAGGACACCACCACCCGGCGCGGTGTGGCCGACCAACGGGGCGAGCTGGAGAATGATGATGATGACGCCGATGCCACTCATAAATCCCGAGACGACGGGAAACGGCATCAGGTGGATGTAGCGTCCGAGTTTGAGCACCCCGAACAAGATTTGCAGCAAGCCTGCCAGCATCACCACCGTGAAGGCCATAGCGGGCTCATGGCTAAACTGGGTGACCACGCCGGCCATAACGACCGTCATCGGCCCTGTCGGCCCCGACACCTGGGCCGGCGTTCCGCCGAACAGAGCGGCGAACAGACCGACGAAAATCGCGCCGTAGAGGCCGGCGATCGGCCCGGCGCCGGACGCCACGCCAAACGCTAGCGCCAAGGGCAGCGCTACCACCGCGGCTGTCAGTCCGCCATAAATATCACCGCGTATATTGTCGAAGTGGAGACCGTGGATCAGGAGACGTGCAGCCACTTCCGCAACCTTCAAACTGTGGTTTAGTAGGCGTATTCCTCGAACGCGCGGTCGACGCTATGACCCCAACGCCCGTTAAAAGCCGCCAACTTGTTTTCGGCGGGCGTAATTCCAGAATCGACAATTTGCTCCAAGGTCGACAGAAAATGCGATTCGTCTTGGCTCCAGAAATCTAATCGAGCCCGGTTTTTTAGTCCCAGACGTGAGATTTCCAGCACATCGCGCGCGATGTCGATCACCGCACGATTGCGGAACGGGGTCGCAAGCCCCGTGGCCGGAACCGCGTTGCGCATTTCAGTCACCTCGTCGGCGGTCCAATCCTTGATCAATTCCCATGACGCGTCCAACGCGACGCTGTCATAGAGCAAGCCCACCCAAAAAGCCGGCAGGGCACAGATGCGCCGCCACGGCCCGCCGTCGGCACCCCGCATTTCAAGAAACTGCTTTAACCGCACCTCTGGAAACAGGGTCGTTGTGTGATCGATCCAATCGCCCATGGTCGGTTTCTCGCCCGGCAATGCCGGTAGCTTACCATCGAGGAAATCGCGAAACGACTGTCCGCTCGCATCGATATACTTGCCGTCACGCACGACGAAATACATCGGCACGTCGAGCGCATAGTCGACGTAACGCTCGAACCCGAAGCCGTCTTCGAACACA
>JBLHHE010000114.1:0-6692 GCA_047616465.1 Alphaproteobacteria bacterium | reverse complement strand
ATTCGTGGGCTGGAGGGGCTTGAGGCTCGCGTCGATAGCGGTGAGTGGGCGGTTGCCTTCGCGCTCTATCCCACCGGGATCGACGATTTGATGGCGGTTGCCGATGCGGGCGAAGTGATGCCGCCGAAATCGACCTGGTTCGAGCCCAAGCTTGCCGACGGGCTGGTTTCCTACCCCCTCGATTGATTTGCCGGGGAAGCGGGAGATAGCAGCCGATGGGTGACGCGCCGGTCATTGTGATTGGCGGGCCGACCGCCAGCGGGAAGTCCGGAGCGGCGTTGGCGATCGCCGAGCATTTGGATGGTGTCGTCATCAACGGCGACGCTATTCAGGTATATCGCGACCTACGCTTGCTCACCGCCCGTCCCAGTGTAGCCGACGATCGCCGTGTCCCGCATCGTTTATATGGCGTCTTAGATGCGACGGAGCCTTGCTCGGCCGGCCGCTGGCAGGCTCTAGCTTTGGCCGAAATCGACGCGGTCAGAGCCGCGGGTAAGCGCGCGGTCGTCGTCGGCGGTACCGGTCTCTACTTACGCGCCCTGACCGAGGGCATCGCGCCCATCCCCGATATACCCGCTAGCGTTCGCGCATCGGCGCGGGTGCGTTTCGCCGAAATCGGCAATGAGGAATTTCACGCCGAACTCGCGGCCCGCGATCCGGTGATGGCCGCGCGCCTGGAATCCGCCGATGGTCAACGGATGATGCGGGCCTGGGAAGTGCTCGAGGCGACCGGACGCTCGCTGGCGCAGTGGCAAGCAGAGCCGGTGGTTGCCCCTGAATTAGATTTCATCATGATCGCGCTGATGCCGCCGCGCGCCGACATTTATGCCGCCTGCGATGCCAGGTTGGGCGATATGATCTCCGCCGGGGCTCTCGACGAGGTCGGGGTGCTGATGAAACGGGCCGAGGCGGAAAAACTCGATCCCGCTCTGCCGGTTCTGAAAGCCGTCGGTTATGCGGAGTTTGCGGCCCATTTGGCCGGCCGCACGACCCTCGAAGCGGCGGTTGCTGCAGCGCAGCAACAAACCAGACGCTACGCCAAGCGGCAGATGACATGGTTTCGCCATCAACTGCCTGACCGGGAACCGGAATCGAGACAGAATATACGTGTATTGAAATATTCTTACATTAACTATCCTGAAATCTTTTCGAATATATCTTGACCTGTAATATTTGTGACCTTATGTTGCGCGCTGGTGCTGAGTAGGCAGGGGAAGCAGAGATAGAGGCGAGGGCCTTTGTCCGTGGCTTCCCATTGCGGCGTCCCTGGCAGGATCTATCTCGACACCGGCTAGGGTAAACAATGTTAGCGACGGGTCGGTAGTGCCGCCGATTGAGGCTGGCCTTGCGTCCCGGTATGCGCTATGTCCGCCGGCTTGCTGGTCGGCAGGCACCCATCGCTCCGGTTTAGCGGGATAGATGGGGAAAATTGGAAAGGTGTGAAGTGATGTCTGGGAACCGAATGTCGGGCGCGGAAATTGTCATCAAGGCTCTGGCGGACCAGGGTGTTGATGTTATTTTCGGCTATCCCGGCGGCGCCGTGTTGCCGCTCTATGACGCCATCTTCAAGCAGAATTTTGTCCGCCATGTACTCTGCCGTCACGAGCAGGGAGCCGTTCACATGGCCGAAGGCTACGCGCGTTCGACCGGCAAGACCGGTGTCGTGCTGGTGACGTCGGGGCCTGGCGCGACCAATGCGGTAACCGGGCTGACCGATGCATTCATGGACAGCGTCCCCCTGGTGTGCCTGACCGGCCAGGTGCCGACGCATCTGATTGGTAACGATGCTTTCCAAGAGGCCGATACCACCGGCATTACGCGTCCCTGCACCAAGCACAATTATCTGGTAAAGGATGTCGATGACCTCTCGGGCGTTATGCACGAGGCCTTCTATATTGCCGCCTCGGGGCGGCCCGGCCCGGTCGTGATCGATCTTCCAAAAGATGTTCAGTTCGCCGAGGGCGAGTACTTCGGCCCTGACGAGGTGACCCACCGGCACTACCAGCCGCAGACCGTCGGTGATCCGGCGCGCATTGCCGAGGCGGTCGATTTGATTGCCGGCGCCAAGCGGCCAATGTTTTATATCGGCGGTGGCTGCGTCAACTCGGGCAGCGCAGCTTGCGAGGCGATTGCCGAATTTGTCCGTATGACCGGTTATCCGGCGACCACGACCCTGATGGGATTGGGCGCGATTCCGTCGTCGTCGCCGCAATGGCTGGGCATGCTGGGCATGCACGGAACCTACGAAGCTAATCTAGCGATGCACGGCTGCGATGTGATGATCGCGGTCGGCGCACGCTTCGACGACCGGGTGACCGGCAGAATCGATGCCTTTTCGCCAGGGTCGAAGAAAATCCATATCGACATCGACCCCAGTTCGATCAACAAGAATGTGGCGGTCGATGTTCCCATCGTCGGCGATGTCGGCGGGGTCGTCGGTCAAATGCTCGAATCGTGGAAGTCGAAGGATCCCAAGATCGATACCAAGGCGCTGGAGAAATGGTGGGGTCAGATCGAGGAATGGCGGGCGGTCGATTGTTTGCACTACGAGCAGGGTCAGGCGCCGACCGATACGATTAAGCCGCAATACGCGATCGAGCGCCTTTACGAGCTGACCAAGGATCGTGAGACCTTTATCACCACCGAGGTTGGGCAGCACCAAATGTGGGCGGCCCAGTTCTATAAGTTCGAAAAGCCTAAACATTGGATGACGTCCGGTGGCCTGGGCACCATGGGCTACGGGTTGCCGTCGGCGATCGGTGTGCAGGTCGCCCACCCCGACGCACTGGTGGTCGATATCGCCGGCGAGGGGTCGACGATGATGAATATTCAGGAACTGGGCACCATGGCCCAATACAATCTGCCGGTTAAGGTGTTCATCATTAACAACGAATGGCTCGGCATGGTTCGCCAATGGCAGGAGTTGCTGCATGGCGGCCGATACTCGGAATCCTACTCGGCCGGCCTACCCGATTTTATCAAGCTGGCGGAGGCCTACGGCATGACCGGCCTGCGGGCGACGCAGCCCGACCAGGTCGACGACGTTATCAAGCAAATGCTCGAGACGCCGGGACCGGTCATTGTCGATATGGTTGTCTCGAAGGAAGAGAACTGCTTCCCGATGATCCCCGGCGGGGCCGCCCATAACGAAATTATGCTCGGCCTGAACGACCGCCAGGAACAGACCCAATCCGAAGACGGAATGGTGCTGGTTTAACGCGCCCGTGCGGGGGCGCTGCTGCGCCGTGCAATTCTCAATTTTTCTCCGCCTACGGAGTATTGGTTAGGTATGACGAACAAAAGCAATATCGAGCGCCATGTGATGGCGGTTCTGGTCGACAACGAACCCGGCGTTTTGGCGCGGGTCGTCGGCCTGTTTTCCGGGCGCGGCTACAATATCGAGAGCCTAACAGTGGCGACCGTTAGCGAAGATCAATCGTCCTCGCGGATAAACTTGGTGACATCGGGGACGCCGATGATCATCGATCAGATCAAGGCGCAGCTCGAACGTCTGGTGCCGATACAAGAAGTGCATGATCTGACCGAAGAGGGACCCCATGTCGAGCATGAGCTCGCCTTGGTCAAGATCACCAATACCGGCTCTGAGCGGCGCGAAGCGTTGCGCATCGCCGATATTTTCCGCGCCCGGGTCGTCGACACGGCCATCGACTCGTTTGTATTCTCGTTGACGGGATCGCCCGAGAAGATCGGCAGCTTTTTAGAGCTGATGCGCAATTTGGGCGACGTCGAAATAGCTCGCTCCGGAGTTGTTGCCATCAAACGTGGTGAAAAACGAAAACAGGATGCCTAATTTTTGGGTGTGGGCGCCGATGTCTGCGTTGGCAAATGTCTCCATGCCCTGTAAAAACCCGCCAGCGCTGGCGAGGAGTAGTGTTTGGGTATATTGAAGCAATTCTGTTGGTGATCGGGGCGGCAGCCACGCGGAAGACGGCGCAGCCCGATGCGGTGCATCGGGCAAGCCGTCTGACAAAGTGGATACCCGCCGATCATCAACCCGAAGGGGCGGGCGGCTTTGCGCCAATTCCAGCGGGTTTCGGCTCGACCGTAGCTTTGGCTACGCTCTTCACCGAAACCCTTGGTCTTGACTCAAATCCTCGCCACCAGAATGATTCAATATACCCAAACACTGCTCCACATGCTCGCGTAAGCACAACACGAACAGACAGGGATCGAGAACCATGCGCGTTTATTACGACCGCGACGCCGACGTAAATCTAATCAAGGGTAAGAAAGTGGCTATCATTGGCTATGGCAGCCAAGGACATGCTCATGCGATGAATTT
Organism: Alphaproteobacteria bacterium; assembly: GCA_047616465.1. Classification (GTDB taxonomy): domain Bacteria; phylum Pseudomonadota; class Alphaproteobacteria; order UBA6615; family UBA6615; genus JABDJY01. Next base: position 2,389 of record JBLHHE010000114.1, on the reverse strand, counting down.
GCGCGACAGCGGCGCGACGAATGTCGTCGTTGCTTTGCGCGAAGGCTCCGCCAGCGCCGCCAAGGCGGAGGCTGCCGGATTTGAAGTGAAGAATGCGGCCGAGGCCGCCGCCTGGGCCGACGTGGTCATGGTCTTGGTGCCGGACGAACTCCAGGGTGAGCTCTACCGCGACCATTTGGCCGGTAATATGCGTGAGAACACGGCGATCGCATTCGCCCATGGTCTTAACATCCATTTCAATCTGATCGAACCGCGCGCCGATCTTGACGTATTCATGATCGCGCCGAAGGGCCCCGGCCACACTGTGCGCTCGGAATATGCGCGCGGCGCCGGCGTGCCGTCGTTGTTGGCGGTGTATCAGGATTCCAGCGGCAACTGCCACGATATTGGGCTGAGCTATGGCGCTGCGATCGGTTCTGGCCGCGCCGGGATCATCGAGACCACTTTCAAGGAAGAGTGCGAGACCGATTTGTTCGGCGAACAAACGGTGTTATGCGGCGGTCTCACGGCGTTGATTCAGGCCGGCTTCGAGACCCTTGTCGAGGCGGGCTATGCCCCCGAGATGGCGTATTTCGAATGCGTCCACGAGGTCAAACTGATCGTCGATCTGATCTATGAAGGCGGATTGGCAAATATGCGCTACTCAGTGTCGAACACCGCCGAATACGGCGATTACACCCGCGGTCCGCGCATCGTCACCGATGAGACGAAGGCGGAAATGAAACGCATACTATCCGAAATTCAGTCGGGTCAGTTCACGCGCGAGTGGATGCTGGAAAACCAAGTTGGCCAAACAGGGTTCAAAACCGTGCGCCGGTTGCAGGCCGAGCATGGCATCGAAGAGGTTGGCGCGAAGCTGCGCGGCATGATGCCTTGGATCGCCGAAAACGCCATGGTCGACAAAAGCAAGAACTAGTCATCTTTGCGCTGACGGCGCTAAGGACAGACACGACAACGGCAGAATCGTCTGCCGTTGTCGTGTGATCTGCGATAATGGTTAACAAAACCGTTGCGGTACTCAAGCAAAAAGGCCTAAAACATAGGGAATATCAGTAGTTTCTTGGTAAACTGGTATGATAAAATTCACCAGTTTTTAATCTTTTGGACCGATGGTTAACGAATTATGTGACCGGTCCAGATGAGCTGAGACGAGGGATTGCGACCCGTGAATTGTTTAGGCAGGCGAGTTGAATTGTTTCAACGTACCCAAGTTACGGGTTGCGCTTCCTATGCTTGTGGGTCTGCTGGTCTTGCGTTGATGCTGCTTGGCGGCGGCACGGGCCTGCGACTTAGGTGCCCCTAAACATCGTTAGAACCCAGAAATTATAGGGTCATCATGTTTAGGGAAGTCATTGCTAACACCTAAGTCAACGAACCTAATTTGGAACTGGACCAATGACCGCCACTGAAATCAAATCAGCAAATACCGTGCCGCAGGCCGGCACCGACGATTCCGACCGCATCCGTATTTTCGACACCACGCTGCGCGACGGCGAACAGTCTCCTGGCTGTTCGATGAACCTGGAAGAAAAGGTTCGTATTGCTCTGACGCTCGAAGAAATGGGCGTCGATATCATCGAAGCCGGTTTCCCGATCGCCTCGAATGGGGATTTCGACGCTGTCCGCGAAGTTGCCAATGTCGTCAAGACAAGCTCCGTCGCCGGGTTGGCGCGCGCCTCGAGCAAGGATATCGATCGGGCGTGGGAAGCCCTGAAGGGCGCCGCCCAACCGCGGATCCACACCTTCCTATCGACCAGCCCGCTGCATATGCGGGTCAAGCTGCAGATGGAGCCCGAAGAGGTCCATCAGGCCATCGTCGATAGTGTTACCCATGCGCGTAACTTGTGCCCCGATGTAGAATGGTCGCCAGAAGACGGCACACGCACCGAGCACGATTTTCTGTGCCGGGTCGTCGAAAGCGCAATCCGGGCCGGGGCGTCCACCATCAACATTCCCGACACCGTCGGCTACACCGTTCCAGGCGAATTCGCCGACCTCATCTCCATGTTGTTCAACCGTGTCCCCAACATCGACAAGGCGGTAATCTCGGTCCACTGCCATAATGATTTGGGCCTAGCCGTAGCCAATTCGCTGGCGGCTGTAAATGTCGGCGCCCGGCAGATCGAATGCACCATCAACGGTATCGGCGAGCGCGCCGGCAATTGTGCGCTCGAGGAAGTGGTCATGGCGCTGCGTACGCGGCCCGATGCCATGCCCTATTCCGTCGGTATCGATACCACAGTGATCACGCGTGCCAGCCATCTGGTATCGACGATTACCGGTTTCGCGGTGCAACCGAACAAGGCAATTGTCGGCGCTAACGCCTTCGCCCACGAGGCCGGGATCCATCAGGACGGGGTTCTTAAAGATGCCCAGACCTATGAAATCA
>JBLHHE010000113.1:0-6702 GCA_047616465.1 Alphaproteobacteria bacterium | reverse complement strand
TCAGGAAGCGTGTGCCTATCCACACTCCAGAAGCGCCGAGCGCGAGTGCGGCGGCTAATCCCCTGCCATCCGCAATGCCACCAGCAGCTACCACGGGGGTGGGGGCGACGGCGTCAACGACGGCGGGGATTAACGGCAGCGTTGCAACCGTACCTCTAACATGGCCGCCCGCTTCCCAGCCTTGCGCAACCACTACGTCCACCCCGCATTTGATCGCTGCTCGGGCCTCTGCCGCAGTTGCGACGGTATGGAGTACAGTCGCTCCACCTGCCTTGGCTTGAGGTACAAGCTTCGAGGGGTCGCGCCAGAAAAAGGAGATCACCGGCACCTTTTCCTCTAAGCAAATCGCAAGCCGTTCTTCTTGCGGGAATTCCATGTTTAGGTTGACCGCATAAGGCTTGGAAGTCAGTGCTTTCATCGCTTGGATTTGCTTGCGCACCGCTTCAGGTGGCGCGGGCCAAAGTGGGAGTGTACCGAGCCCTCCTGCATTGCTGACCGCTGCCGCAAGTGCCGGGCCTACAGCACCCGCCATCGGCGCAAGGATGATTGGCACGTCAATTCCGAGCTTATCGCATAGCTCTGTTCTCATGATGGCCCCGCGTTATTTGAACTCACAGTAGGCATGGCTGCTTTGGGGTGAAAACCGGTCGTGATTGACGGCCTCCGCTGACGTCCGGAAATAGCCATAACCGGACATTCAAGAAAGCTAACCTAATACTGACTACACGGCCTTGCCACGCTCTTTTTTTGGGGGTCTGGCACGTTAAAACCCAAACTATTCCATCTTCCATTCAGCAAGCGGGCACATCCCCGATACCGGCGAGGGTACCAGCAGCGCGGCTTCCTGTTTGGCCATCAGGGGACGGATTTTCGCGAGATGGGCGTCCCAGTCGGACCGCGCGTAATTGGCAGCACGAATTTCCGCCCGTTGCGCTACATCGTCATAACGCCACACATGCACCACTTGGTTGAGAGTGCCGACGTCGCTTTGGAAATAGCCGACCAGATGATCGGCCATGCGCGGATCCTGGGCGGCAAATCCGCCATCGGCATAGTGCTGCCAGTATTCCGCCATCTTACCGGGGTGCAGGGTATAGGTGCGCATCTCGAGAATCATCGTTGCCTCCATTTTGGGTTTAGTGTCTATGACAATACTGCTGCAGCGGTCATCACATTGGGGCCGGCGAACCAGCTCGGGTGACAAGCTAGCGAGAGAACGAAATCTCGACAAGGAACAGCGCCATTTGCGGAAACGCCGTCAGCAGCACCACGAATACCAGAGACACCGCGACGAACGGCATGACGCCCTTGAAGATTTCGGTTAGCTCGATATCCGGCGCCAAATTGTGCATGACATAGACGTTGATACCGATCGGCGGTGTGATCAGCGCGATCTCGACCATGACGACGATGAATATGCCAAACCAGACCGGGTCGAAACCAAGCGACGTCACCACCGGAAAGACGAAGGGCAGAGTGAGGATCAGCATGCCCCAAACGTCGAGGATGGCGCCGAGGATGAGATACATGACGACGAAGATCGCCAGCACGACGTACTTGTTCACGCCCAGCTCGGCGATCCAGGTGATCAACCCGTCGGTAACGCCGGTGACGTTGAGAAACGCGCCGATAATGTGTCCACCAATGATGATGGCGAAGATCATGGCGCTGGTGCGCCCAGCATCCATTAACGCATGCTTTACCGCGTTCCACTTGAAGCGGCCCATCAGCACCATCACCAGGAATACGCCGCTGACGCCGATACCCGCTGCCTCGGTCGGCGTAAAGATGCCGGCATAGATGCCGCCCAGGACGATAAAGAAAATAGTAAAGATCGGCAGCAGCTTCCACAGCGAAGAGAAGCGTTCGGTCCACGTATAGTGCGGACCGACAGGCCCCATCTCCGGGTTGATCTTGCAGCGGCCCCAGATATAGAGGGCGTACATCGTCGCCAGCACGATGCCCGGCACCACGCCAGCGATAAACAAATGGCCGATCGAGGTTTCCGTCCAGATGCCGTAGGCCACTAGAATGACACTCGGTGGGATCAGCATCGCCAGGGTGCCCGCTGATGCCAGTGCGCCGGTCGCCAGCCGCGGGTCATAATTGTAGCGGCGCATTTCCGGCATCGCCATTGGCGCGATGGTGGCCACGGCAGCGACGCTCGAGCCGGTCACCGCACCGAAACCGGCGCACCCGGCGACCGAGGTAATAGCCAGCCCGCCGGGTAGGCGGCCGAACCATTTCTGCACACAGTCGTACAGATCGACGGCGAGTTTGGAATGATAGACCAGCTGTCCCATCAGGATGAACAGGGGCAAGGCGATGAACACAAGTTCGCTGCCCTTCTGGACAGCGTTCATGTAGACTTGGGTGAGCGCCGGCTTGTAGCCGACGAGAATCCAGTAACCGCCAGCGCCGACGACTGCCATCGCGAAGGCGATCGGCACGCCCATGGCGATCAGCGCGAGCATGACAACAATGCCGGCGATGGCGAGGGTCGTTGGGTCCATGAATGACATCATTGGTCCTCTCCCTCGGCCAGGGATTCTTCCCAGCCTTCTTCGTCGCCTGTTTTGCGCACTCCGTAGAACAGCAGATAGAAGAAATAGACCGCCATCAGTGCTGCGCATAGCGACACGAACCCGCGCAGTGACCAAACGGGAATGCCGAGATACTCGGTGTTTTTGTTGATCTTTATAAGAAACGGAATTTCGTTGGCGGTGCGGATCGCCAGCAACACCGAGAAGAACAAACCCGCCGACGCCCACAGGACAGTAGCAAATCTCAGCATGCCACCCTTGAAGTGGCGGTACAGCAATTCCATGCGGATGTGGCCGTTGACCTTGGTGGTGAATGGCAAACTGCCGAACAGGATCAGCGTGAGTAGGATTTCGTTGACTTCGATCGACCAATCGAACGGCGCGTTAAACAGATAGCGCATGGTGACGTCGGCGGTGACGATCGCAGTCAATAACGGAATACAAATGCAGGTGGCGAACAAATGCAGCAGGTCGCTGCCGCGGTCGATGATACCAATTACTTTTTCGATAAGTCCCCGCATGATCGCGTTATCTCCCCCGAAGTGCCGCGCCAGCCAGGCAGTCCGCCATTATTGGCGGACTGCCCAACGTCGGGGCGTTCACAATAAGCGATTAATAGTCGACGATGCCCTTTACCGGATTGTCGATCACTTGCTGGAACTGATCGTTCCAGCTCATCGCCGCGAATTTGTCACGGGTCGCTTTCACTTCGGCCAAGAACGCTTTGGCTGGCCGGCCCGCCTTTTCGTTATCGATGACCCAGTTTTCCGTCACCGGTACAACCAATTCTTCCCACTTGGCCCGTTCGGCGGCGCTCGGTTTAACCAGTTCGATGCCGTTCTTGACGAATACCGCTTGGCGGACGCGTCGCGATTGGCGTTCATAGAACAATTGCGCCAGCATCAACGTCGTCTTCTGCGCCCAATTCGAATAGACGTCTTTCAGATCTCCGGGTAGGGAATCGAAGAATTTCGGATTCATGCAGTATTCCAAATTGACCGAGAACAGGCTGACGTCGTTGTGGTACTTCGACACCTCGTGCAGTTTGAAGATAGGGAAGACCGGATCGTTCATCGCCACCCCGTCGACCAGTCCGCGTTGTAGTGAGGTGTAGGCTTCACTTGACGGAACATTGATCGGCACGGCGCCCAGAGCTTTCAGGGCTTCCGACTGCATGCGGCCACCGGCGCGGATCTTCGATCCCTTGAGGTCGGCCAGGGTTTCGTATTTATGGTTGCCGATGACGTTATAGGGCGTGGTGATCATACCCCGACCCATATAGACGCCCATATTCTCGTACTCTTTCTTGAAGTACTTCGGATAGAGCGCCACGTCAGTCATTGTCGCCGCCGACGCATCGTCGAACAGAAACGGCAAGGTGAGCCCGTGCAGCATGTTGAAGCTGGTCGGTTCGTAGATCATAAAGCAGGCGGTATAGTCAGCAACGCCGTCACGTGCGGCGGTGAAACCTTCGCGCTGTGGGTGCAGCGCCTGCGAGTGGAACTGCTTAAACTTTATTTTGCCGTTCGCTTCGCGTTCCAACTGTTCGAGGGCGCGCTTGTTCAGCTTCTCGACCCCCGCGACGGACGGCAGGTAGGAGGCGTAGCGGTAAGTAATCGGTGGGCCGTCATAGGTGACCTTTGGGTTCGGCAACTTGCCATCGAGCCAATCTTCGGCCAGCGACGAGGCCTCGACCGCTGCTTCAAATGTCGTGATGGTGTCACCGAACTTTTGGGCCGACGCTGTGGTCGCGCCGACCATGAGTGCAAAAGCAGACATACAGACGGTCGCGATCCGACTAAAATTACTGATCATGGTGTCCCTCCATTATTTTGTTTCTACCTGATCTCTTTCAGGATTGTTTTCGAAAACTCCTCTGTAGCTGAATTCAAACAGGTTCAAGCTGGCAAGTACAGGCGGCCGCTGCGGACACCCTATCAAACCGCAGGTTAATATTGTCGCAGCTATTGAAACCACGGACCTAAAACAGCTGAGCATCGATCCGCACTAGATCGGCCATTCGCAGAACACTAACTCGCTATTCGCGAGTTGCTTTTCGGTCGGTGTCGATCACCTGTGGCGGCACCGAATTTTTTGCGATGGGGTCTGCCACGTCAGCGTACGGCGCCAAAACCAGGCCGCGTTTGTTGCCGGTATTCTCGGCCGAGCGCATCGGCTTTGGCTCCCCAGGTCGACTCCATTTTGACTAATTCAGAGGTGCCGCATCGATCAAAACACCGGCCAATGTGCACGGCTTGTTGGACCGGTTCGACCAGGCGTGCAGGGTGCCGCGCTGGACGCAGGTGTCTCCTTGCTTGAGCAGAATTTCCTCTTCGTCCAGGATCATCCACACCTCGCCCGAGATGATAATGAGATAGTCGACCGAATCTGTTTGGTGCATGCCCGGATGCTGTTTCCCTTCCAGGCGGTCGCCCGCGTCCATTTGCTCGAAGTAGCGCCGCATAGCGCCGAAGTTGCGCTCGGAGTCTGGCGGAATTTCGAGAGTGCGAAATACCGCGCCGCCGGCAGGCGGCTGCAGAGTAACCTTTTCTTCGACCGTGTCGTCGTTGCCGGTATTGCTATCGGGGACGCCGCGGCTGATCCAAACGTCGGATAGGCGCACGTTCGGTTGCCCTTCGGGAGTTAACACGTGCCCCATATGGGCCGTCATAGTCTCGTCGATAACGACGATCGACTTACCGTCGTTATTGTGTCCGGTAATCACCCGGCGAAAATCACGTGGCATGGCTAAATCTCCTAATTTTAATCGATTAGTTTTCGTCCGGTGATGCGCGGTCGCGCCAGTCGGCTGGTTTGGCAATGCGGTTGCGCAGCACGCCGATACCTTCGACTTCCAGCTCAATGACGTCACCGTCTTCAAGGAAGCGATTATGCTCGAGCCCGCATCCGGTCGGGACGGTGCCCGAGCCGAACACCTCACCAGGGTAAACCGTCTGGCTGCGGCTAACATGGGCCAGCACGTCTTCGAAGCGGTGGTCCATCTGGTTGGTATTGCCACGGCTCCACTCTTCCCCATTTACTCTGGCGATCATGGTGAGGTTATAGGGGTCGGCAAATTCGTCGGCGGTGACGATGCAGGGGCCGAGCACGTTGCCGGTGTCGAAATCCTTGCTGCGACCGCCGAGGCCTAACTGGCTGCGCATATCTTGCGCCTGAATGTCGCGCGCGCTGACGTCATTGAAGATGGTGTAGCCGAAGATATGTGCCGACGCCTGTTCACTCACAATATCGGACCCCGTCCCCTGGGTGACGATGGCCCATTCGAGCTCGTAGTCCATGCGGCGCGCTTCATGGGGCCAAATAATATCGCTCGCGTTGCCAATTATGCTCAGAGTGTTGCTGTTCAGAGAAACCGGCGCTGCTTCCCAAGCCGGCGGAAGATCAAGATGACCTTCTGCACGAAACCTCTCGAAGGCGGCATCAGGATCTTCTTCGCGTTCGGCGAGGCGACGGTAACGAACAATGCGGGTATTGCGAAAGTGCTGGAGAAAACAGCCAACGTCGCGCAGTCGACGCGGATTGGGCAACGGAGCGCATAATTTCACTTTTGTCGTCGCGGTGTAGGCGTCGTCGACACCGGCTTTTACCACTCGGTCGACCAGCGCGCGCGCTTGGTCCAATGCCGCTGGCCCGCCGTCGATCAGTGACAGCATCGAGGAAAAGCTCCCAGGGAGAGTCCCACCATCCATGGCCTGGTGAGCTGATTCAAAATCGATAATGCTGGCATCCTGTTCGATCAAGGCGCCAATTCTTGATCCTTCTTCGGTTAAGAATGTTACCAATCGCATGTTTGCGTACCTTATTTTTTTAAGTCGCCCAAATTGCGGGTGTTCAGCGGTGTCAGTAAGGCCTCTCATGGGGAGGCCATCCGCTCGAAAAGGTGTGCCCCAATCATGTCAAATTGACAATCCGCTTGAGGCTGACCGTGCGCGCCAAATGCCCAAGCTTGTATTTTAGACAGCGAAGCGGTTAGCGGCCACTATTCGTTTGGCGCGAGGAAACTCTATGTATGATTCTTCGGCGCGAGCCGGGAGGATCGAATGAAGCGTTTCATCGAAGGTGTTGATCGCGGCCAGGCGACGTTGTTTCCCGATCGTTTGGATGACTGGGTTGGCGCGGACAATGCGGTTCGGGTGGT
>JBLHHE010000112.1:0-6772 GCA_047616465.1 Alphaproteobacteria bacterium | reverse complement strand
GCGAAACCACATATGGAGGAGCGTTGGTTATGGCTGAAGTCTTTTGGAAAATTAAAGGTATCGAATATGCTAACTGCAATTGCGCGTATGGCTGCCCCTGCCAGTTTAATGCACTTCCCACCCAGGGCGATTGCCGATACGTCGTGTTCGCTCGAATCGACGAGGGCAACTACGGGGATACCAGCCTCGATGGGCTCCAGTTTGCCATTGTGGGCTTTTTTCCGGGGGCCGTGCACGAGGGCAACGGAACCCAGCAGCTGATCGTCGAGGAGGGGGCGAACGATGGGCAGCGCGAAGCCTTACGCCGTATCGTCTATAACGAAGACACCGACGAGCTGCGGTCTCATTATGCGATTTATAACGCCATGAGCTCGACGGTTCTTGATCCGGTTTTCGCACCGATCGAGTTTGAAGTCGACATGGCAGCGCGTACGGCACGTGGCCGCGTGCCTGACCGAGTCGTATCCGATGCCGAACCAATCCGGAACGCTGTCACCGGTGCTGAGCACCGGGCACAGATCGTCTTGCCGAATGGCTTTGAATATACGGTTGCCGAGATGGGCAGCGGGACCAGCAAGATGACGGGCGAGGTTTCCCAGGAATTTTCAGACAGTTACGCCCAGTTCAATGAGCTTCACATGACCGAACAAGGCGTCGTTCGTTAAGCCGCGTTGCGTTCTTTTTATGAAGGGACCCGAGAGTCGGTTGTGGTAGCGGACGTAAGTAGCATCCGGCCTGGGCTCCCCTGAAGGCCAATGACGATGGACCCGATCGAACTGGTCGTCAAACGTGATCGCTTGGTCGTTATGTTCGGCCTGGCAGGCGCGACCGCGCTCGCGTGGGCTTATCTCGTGCACCTTGCGTCGGGTATGGACGCAATGGCCGCCATGGGGGAGGCGTTGGTCCACACGCGCACGACCGCGTGGACGGGCGTCGATTTCATTCTGATGTTCTTGATGTGGTCGGTGATGATGGTCGGAATGATGCTGCCAGGCGCATCACCGATGATCCTGTTGTTCGCCAGCATTAACCGGAAACGCCGGGAAAAGAGTGGGCCCTATGTATCGACGGGGCTATTCGCCTCCGGCTATGCCACGGCCTGGTCCGCCTTCAGCTTGGGCGCGACCCTGTTACAATGGGCATTGCACAGCGTCGGTTTGCTATCGCCTATGATGGCGAGCACCACTGCCGTCTTTGGCGGTGCCGCGCTGGTAGCAGCGGGCGTTTATCAGTGGACGCCGCTCAAGAGCGCCTGCCTGCGGCACTGTCAGACGCCCCTCAGCTTCGTCATGAGCCACTGGCGTGATGGCAAACTAGGGGCGTATCGGATGGGGCTTCAACACGGCGCCTTCTGCGTCGGATGTTGCTGGGTTCTGATGGCTCTGTTGTTCGTGGGCGGCGTTATGAACCTCTTCTGGGTAGCCGGTTTGGCGGTCTTTGTATTCGTCGAGAAGTTAGCGCCGCCCGGTCCCTGGCCTCCTCGCTTGGTAGGTGCCGTTCTGATCGCGTGGGGTGGCTGGATATTGCTGTCGGCCTTGTAGCCGGCCGAAACGTTGGGTTGTCTCTAGCTCCCGCCGTTAGCAGCAGTCGTCAATTACGTCCGCCCTTACCGCAACTCCGGACATTGCCAATTCCTATGCCCGCTAACCGGATTAATCCGGTCGTAGTTCGCGGGGCATTTGGGTCGTGAGCGATTAACCTGACCAGGCGAATGGCGCGAAGTGGCCATTGCGGGTGCCGCTCGCATCGTCCCAGTCGATGCCGAAAGCGTGGAAACTGCTCTGCGTTGCGTTTGCAAGGGCCAGCTTTGCCGCTACCGGATGACATGTATTTTCCAAGTAGATGGGCTCGCCTTCGGCTGACGCACTTGGAACTCCCTCCAGGGCCTGATTGATCAAGTTGCCAGCTTTGACAGTATAGTTCATCCCGTCAACTTCAAACGTGATCGGCTGTTTCTCAATGCCGGCCAACTCGCTGACCAAGGGTGCTAATGCAGCCATAGGTCCACCAACGCCTCCCGATGCAATTTCGCTGATAGCGTCCGTCTGCGCTTCGTCGGCATTTTCATCGATAATCAGGCCAACTTTCATGTCGCCGTCACCCATAGCGCCAGGCGAATGCATCAACACCACAAAAGCCAATCCGTCCAGTGAGACACCATCCTTTTCGCCTTTATCGATTTTCATGGCAACGGCTGCCTTGCAGTCACCTTCGGTCGGTTGAGCGGTCAAATTCGACCCTATGCACGGACAGATAAAGGAACAGTTGCACGTTTCCATGTACCGGCCTTCAATATGCCAATCACCCATTGCGCCCTCCCTTAGTTGTGTGCGGTTTAAACAATAGCCTACACCGATATAAAAAGTTCTGGAAACTCTGAATCTACAAGCGATCTAAACTGTTGTCGCAGGTCGTTATCGATGCAGCCCGGGATTTCCAGTTTTGATGCGGTGAATGGTTCCCCGCCAACGGCAATCCAATGTGCCGATTTGCAATAGAGGCGGCCTGAGAAACGGCAGTACATTAGCTTTTGCTGAAGGGCTCGAATTGGCTAAAAGCCGCCGTCAGCAGGTGCCCTCGATCACGACCGGTTTACACCCCAAACCGGACATGAAATTACCGATGTCCGCTTTACCGCTGATTACGTCCGGTGTTGGGGTCAAAGCTGCCGTCGCTCAGGGTTGGCGTTTACGACCGCTTATGATCCTAAACGGACATTCCTCTCCGACCCCAAACGGTTCGAGGGGCGCTCGGAGCGGCGTTTCCGCCAACCCTTCTACCAGAGCTATCAACCGCCACTTCTCCGCAGCCACTAATTTTTTGCGAGAGCTGTTTTTTCTAAAATTCCATTCCGCGTCCGTTGGTAGTAAGTTGATTATTGAAGGTGCATTTTCGCCGATAAATGGAGGAATGCAATGAACGACGACCTGAAGTTCTTCACCGACGGTGCGGCATACGAGCGCCTGATGGGCCGCTGGAGCCAGCTTGTAGGCGCGAAGTTCATCGAGTGGCTTTCTGCGCCGAAGGGGTTGCGCTGGCTCGATGTAGGGTGTGGCAACGGGGCATTCTCAGAGGTGTTGATGACGCGCTGTCCGCCTTCGGAACTGTATGGGGTTGACCCGTCTGAGGCGCAAATTGCCTTTGCCGGGTCGCGCGAGTCGACCAAGGCCGTGCAGTTCCGCATTGGCGATGCCCAATCCTTACCGTTCAACGACGCGAGCTTTGATGCTGCCACCATGGCGCTGGTCATCGCATTCATCCCTGACCCCGCCAAGGCGGTTTCCGAGATGGCCCGCGTCGTGCGGCCGGACGGCTGGGTCGCAAGCTACATGTGGGACGCGCCGGAAGGAGGCCTGCCGGCCCAGCCCATCGCGGCGGCGGCGCGGGCTCTTGGGATGGAAGCCCGCCCGGCCATTCCCGGCTTCAAGTTCTACGCGCTCTCCGATATGCAAGCGTTGTGGGAACGCGCTGGTTTGAGGGAGGTAGAAAACCGCCGGATCGACATTCAGGCCACCTACGCTGATTTCGACGACTTCTGGGAATCGAATACGCTCCTTGGAACGCCAATCGCCAAGATGGTGGATGGTTTATCGGTTGAGGACCGGAACCGGATCAGAACCCACCTCCATGACACTCTGCCGAGAGACGCTGCGGGGCATATTACCTGCGATGCGTTCGCGAACGCTGTGAAGGGCCGAGTACCAAGCTAACACTACGAAGGTGTGGCCCCTCTCACGCGACGGGAAATTCACCGCAGGTTCTGGAATTTCGAGTTTGGCTATTTCACGACCGGAATCGGGGGCAAAGCTGCCGTGAATCGGCGTGGGTGTTTACGCCCGGAGTTGACCCATAACGGACGTCGCGAGCGCCCATACCCGCCCTATCGGTGAAAAATTCTGTAGCGCGGAAGGTGAGAAAATAGGGGAATTGTTCAATGGGGAAATTGTTCAATACGGACCCCCGATGGACCCCGAAGCGCACTTTCGTGCCCACTCCAATAAGGATGGAGCGGGCTAAGTATTTATAATACCTAAGAAAAGAATGGTGGAGCTGATCGGGATCGAACCGACGACCTCTACGTTGCGAACGTAGCGCTCTCCCAACTGAGCTACAGCCCCACCGATGTCGTATCGCCGGACGGTGGTTGCGCTGCCCGGCGGGCCGGAATATGTGAGGGGTCTGCGCCGGTGTCAAGGTGGCCCTTGCGATGGCGAAGATCAGCGCCGTTTACCAGCTGTTAAGGAGCGCCGGGCCTAACTTGCAACCTTACTGGACAGTCACACCGCCACGCGGCTAGTCTTTGCGCCGACGCCGTAAATCGGCCCCGATTCGCCCCATCAGGATACCGCCATCCCATGCTTGCTGTTTGGCAACTTCTCGACACAGTCATCAGCCTCTACACCTTTGCCGTGTTCCTATCGGTCGTGATGACCTGGCTGGTGCAATTCAACGTGATCAATACGTCGAACCAGTTCGTCTATATGGTTGGCGATTTTCTGTTCCGCATTACCGAGCCGGTGCTAAAGCGCATTAGAGCTATCATTCCAGCGGTCGGCGGCTTCGATCTGTCGCCGCTTATCCTGTTGCTGGCGCTGTTTTTCATCCGTAACTTGTTGCCCGGTATTTTCGGATTCCGCTAATCCCGTGAGCGAACACCCCGCGTGGCAGATCACCGCTTCCGGGGTGCGACTGCGGGTGCGGGTCACGCCGCGCGCCGGCCGCGACCGGCTGGAGAGCGTGATCGGTCTGCCTGATGGCCCGGCGGTCAAAATCGCGGTCTCGGCGCCGCCGGAAGACGGCAAGGCGAACGCAGCATTGTGTAAGCTGCTGGCCAAATTCTTCCGCACCGCAAAATCGAACGTCACGGTCGTCTCCGGGGCTACAGCCCGCACCAAACAGGTCGAAATCGCTGGCGATGGCGCCTCCCTGACGGCTGTGTTAGACGCTTGGGCCACCGCCACATCGCCACGCGGCGGGGCTGAAAAGGGAAGCAGAGGATGACCGATTTGAAGGCTCGGTTCGCCGACAGGATTATCGATGGCAAGGCCTTCGCCGAAGCCCTGCGGGCGCGTATCGGCGCGGCGGTGAGCGATCTAGGGGCGGCCCATGGACTGACGCCGACCCTGGCCGTGGTCTTGGTGGGCGAGGATCCGGCGAGCCAGGTTTACGTGCGCAACAAGGGCCGCGCCGCCGCGGCTGCCGGCATTGTCGCCGCCGATCACCGCCTCGACGCGGCGACATCCCAGGAAGATTTATTGGCTTTGGTCGCGACCCTCAACAATGACCCCGACATACATGGCATCCTGGTGCAATTACCCTTGCCCGACCAGATCGACCCGGCGGCGGTGATCGACGCTATCGATCCGGCAAAAGACGTCGACGGATTTCACGTGGTCAACACGGGCCGCCTGGCGACCGGCCAGATGAGCGGACCGAATGCCGCCCTGGTGCCGTGCACGCCGTTGGGCTGCCGCATGATGCTGGAAGACCGGTTGGGCGATCTGGCCGGCCTCGAGGCCGTGGTGCTGGGGCGCTCGAATATCGTCGGCAAACCGATGGCTCAGTTGCTCACCCAGGCCAGTTGCACGGTAACCGTCGCCCATTCCAGAACCCGCGATTTGGCCGATGTCTGCCGCCGCGCCGATATTCTGGTCGCCGCGGTCGGACGGCCGCAGATGGTGCAGGGCGATTGGATTAAGCCTGGCGCCACGGTGATCGATGTGGGCATCAACCGGGTGCCGGCGCCGACCGACGATAAACCCGACAAAATGCGCCTGGTCGGCGATGTGGATTTCGACGCTGCCGTCGCGGTTGCCGGCGCTATTACCCCGGTTCCGGGCGGTGTCGGCCCCATGACCATCGCCTGCCTGCTGGCCAACACCGTGACCGCTGCGTGCCGGCAAAACGGCATCGACGCGCCGGTCTGGTAGCGAGGTTTCCCATCCTTCGAGACGGGCCTGTAGCCCTCCTCAGGATGAGGAAGGTGAGTGGGTGTTTGAAATAAAATAGGCCCTCACCCTGAGGAGGCGCGCCAGCGCCGTCTAGAAGGGGGGCTGTCCGCCCTAATCCGGCCGTTTGTAGCGAATCACGCCCTTTGCCGATTTGGGGTCGACGGGTTTGCCCTTGCGCAGGACCACCAGCTTGCCGGTGCGGGCGAGAAACAGCGCCTGTTGCTTGACCGCCGGTAGATAACGCCGCCACAGATCTGGGCGATCGTTAGCCTTGCGGCGGCTGTCGGCAATAGCCTGCGCCACTTGCTGTGGAGAGATCGAACTGTCCGGCTCGGTTGCGGCCAAAAGCTCGAGAATTATTTTCGCGACGGGGTCGAGCGCCGTCGCGGGTTCGGGGGTATCATCTGTCATGGCGGCGCTGTCTAGCACCCCTCTGGCCTGGGTACTAGTCTTTCCCCCGCAGGGCTTTTTCCAGCCGCAGGCGTAGGGCCTGTAGCTTGATGAAGCCTTCGGCGTCGCGCTGGTCGTAGACATCGTCGTCTTCGAAGGTGACATGGTCGAGCGAATAGAGGCTGTTCGGCGACTTGCGGCCGACCACCTGGGCGCTGCCCTTATAAAGCTTGAGCCGCACCGTGCCCGATACGTGCTCCTGGCTTTTGTCGATCAGCGCCTGCAGCATCTCGCGCTCGGGGGCGAACCAGAAGCCGTTATAGACCAGCTTGGCGTAGCGCGGCATCAGCTCGTCTTTCAGATGCATCGCTTCGCGGTCCAGGGTCAGGGATTCCATACCCCGATGGGCGGCATGCAGCACGGTGCCGCCG